>VGTA01000216.1 GCA_016874875.1 Deltaproteobacteria bacterium
GCCCGCCCCGCCCACCCTGAGCCTCGCGAGCGACGGCGCCGTCCACGTGGAGGCGCACAGCCTCGCCGCGCCCCTCGACGCCCTCTACCTCAACCCCGCCCCCGAGCCGCGCCTCCCCGCCGCGGCGCCCGGCGAGCTCGTGGCGCCCGGGTGGCGCGAGGGGGAGTGGGCGCGCCTGCGCCCCCTGCGCCTGCTGGGCCCCGCGCAGGAGATCGAGCTCGCCGGCGCCCTCGTGCAGCAGAGCGCTCGCGCGCGCGCCCGCGCTCAAATCAGCTTCAACACCCTCTCCCCCCTCCTGCGCGACGTCTTTCAGCGCCTCGAGGGGCGCCTCGACGCGGAGCTGTCGGCGGCGGGGCCGCTCGACGCGCTCACCCTCTCGGGGCAGGCCACGCTCTACGACCTCGCCCTCCTCGCGCCCCGCTCGCAGGTGATCGGCGACATCCGCCTCATGGCGCCCCTCGCGCTCTCCCTCGACCCGATCGAGGGCGGCGGCCTAGCGGTCAACCTCCCTAGCGGCGCCCTCGTGCGCCTGCTGCGCGACGAAGGGGAGGTGACGCTCAGCGAGCTGAGCGTGGCGCTCCCCCGCTTCTCCTTTGAGCGCCTCGCCGTGGGCTTTGGGGCGCAGCAGCTCGAGGCCAACCTCCCCGGCCTCCTGCGCGTCGCCGCGCAGCTCAAGAACATGCGCTTTGTGTTTGAGCGCCCCAGCGGCGAGGGGGAGCGGGGGGCGCCCGAGCTGCTCCTGTCGGGGCGGGTGGACATCCTGCGCGGCCTGTACTCCGCCGACGTGGTGAGCAGCGACGAGCTCAACCAGGGCTTCCGCAACAACCTGACGGGGCGCACCGCGGTGGAGAGCATGAGCCTCTTTGAGCGCTCCCCGCTCCTGCGCCGCCTGCGCCTCGACCTCGAGCTCAAGGGCGAGGACGAGCTGCTCGTGCGCAACCAAGTGGGCGGGGTGGTCAAGCTCAACCTCGACGTGCAGCTCGACCTCGCCGTCAAGGGCTATCTCTACTCGCTGCCCGGCGACCCCCTCGACGCGCAGCTCTCGCTGCTCGGGGAGGCGCGCGCCCTAGAGGGCTCCACCATCACCTACGCCAACAAGCGCTTTGACGTGCTCAACGGGCGCGTCGCGTTCGGCGGCGGGCTCAAGGCGGGCGGGCGGCAGGCGGGGGTGGGCGGCGCGTTTATGCGCGCGGACCTCGAGGCCACCCACACCTTCCGCATCCCGCACCAGAGCGTCTCCTCCCAGCGCCGCGCCTTTGACAGCGCCCTCAGCAGCGACCTCATCGACGAGGAGGTCACCCTCGAGGCGCGCGTGCTCATGCCCACCAAGGAGAGCGCGCCGCAGGTCAAGCTCGACCTCGTGAGCCAGAGCGGCGCGAGCAAGATCGAGGTGGCGGCGCTGGTGCTGACGGGGCGCTACCCCAACAACCTCAACGCCGCCGCCAGCACCCAGCCCGCCACCGAGATGCTCCTCGCCCCCGTGCTCAACCTCATCGAGCGCCCCCTTGAGGATTCCCTCGGACTCAACCTCAACCTCACCCCCGACACCGTGGGCGCCGGCCTGCTGTTCGTGGACCTCAACAAGTCCTTCTCCCGCCGCCTGCGCCTCTACGCGCGCACCCTCATCGGCGAGGGCGACGCGAGCACGCCGCAGTCGTTTGGGGTGGACTACAAGCTCAACAACCTCCTGTCGAGCGAGTTCACGCGCGAGCAGGTGAGCCAGCTGAGCGCCACGTCGGGGCGCCTGCGCCTGCGCCTGAGCTGGGATTAGCCGGTGGGCGCCCTCGCTCAGCTCCCCCTTACCCGCCGCGCCTCGCTGTGGGCCCCGCTGTGGGCCTCGCTGTGGGCCCCGCTGTGGGCCCCGCTGTGGGCCCTGCTGTGCGCCCTGCTGTGCGCCCTGCTGTGCGCCCGCGCCCCCGCGGCCGCCGAGCCCACCCCCTGCCAGGTCGCCCCCCTCAGCGAGCGCGGCTTCTTTGAGCGCAAGGGGAGCGCTTGGCGCTACATGGGCGCGCCAGCCGCGGAGGGCGGCGGCGAGGAGGGGGCGCGCCCGCTCAAGAGCCCGCGCGCCGAGGACTGGCGGGGGCTGCTCGCGGTGCGCGCGCAGGTCGAGTGCGCCCTCAAGCGGTGCGAGCGGGAGGGGGACCTGCAGATGCTAGTGCAGCAGACGCTGCGCCTGCCCCCCTGGCAGCCGCTCACCGAGGAGAGCCTGGCGGGGGCGTGGCGGCGGCTGATGCAGACGGGGCTCTTTCGCCCCGACTCCTACGTCATCTTTGAGCGCAGCCCCACCGAGCCGCACGTGGAGCTGCGCGTCTGCGCCCGCGGCGCCACGGTGGTGCGCCACCTCAACGTGCGCTACGACTCCACGGCGAGCGCGCTCTACCCCAAGCAGTTTATCGGCGAGGTCCGCAAGCGCCTCGACATCCGCAAGGGGGGCGTGTTCCCCAACGACGACTCGTTCGCGCGCGCCCAGGAGGCGCAGGTGCGCACGCTCTACGAGCGGCTCGGCTACGAGGGCACGCGCGTGCGGATTCGCCCCCGCTACCTCGACCGCCTCGGCGAGCTCGTGGACGTGGACGTGGTGATCTCGGAGGGCGAGCGCCCGCGCCTCCGCCCGCCGCTCGTGCGCGCGCGCGGGCTGCTCTCCTACGCGGAGGTGGCTCAGGCGATCGTGCCCGACGTCTTCTTTGACGTGCTCCCCGACCTCTTTGGCCTCTTTGGCTTTGGGCGCTACGACCGCCGCGCCATCCGAGAGCGCGCCGAGGACCTCGAGCGGCGCCTGCGGGAGCGGGGGTACTTCACGGCGCGCGTGCGCGCCCTCGGCGAGGAGCTGTCGCGGACGCCGGAGGGGCCCGCGGCGCGCCCGGTGATCGACGTGGCGCGCGGCCCCCTCGTGCGCGTGGGCTTCGTGGGCAACGATAGCCTCAGCGACGCCGACCTGAGCGCCGAGCTGACGTTCTCCGAGAGCGGCGCGGTGGACGACGTGGAGGTGGAGCAGAGCCGCCTGCGCATGGAGGGGCGCTACCGCTCTATCGCGCACTACTACGCGCGCGTCCGCGCGCAGGTAGCGCGTCACCTCGCCGTGGAGGAGGGCGAGGAGGAGGTGGTGGACGTGACGTTCAGGGTGGACGAGGGCCCGCAGGTCTACGTGGGCGAGGTGCTCGTGGAGGGGGCGCGGCGCCTGTCGGCGCGCGAGGTGCGCGGCGAGATGCTCATCAAGGGCGTGGCGCCGAGCGGGGTGCTCAACCTGCTGTCGGCCTCCGCGGGCGTGCTGCAGGACGCCGCCCTCACGCAGGACCTCGCGCGCGTCCTCAAGCGCTACCGCGCCGAGGGCTACGTGCGCGCCGCGCTCCGCTGCTCGGACCCTAAGCGCGAGACGCCCACGCAGTGGCGCAAGCGCCTTGAGCGGCAGCGCGCCGGTGAGCGCGACGAGGGGGCCTTTGATGTGTGGACCAGCGACGTGGCGTCCTACCGCTGCTTTGAGGTGCTGCCCGACACGCCCAAGCGCGGCGAGCGCCGCCTGCTCAAGGTGCGCTTCACGCTCAGCGAGGGGGAGCGCACGTCCCTCAACCGCCTCGACATCGCCCCCTTCCTCGACGCGATGGACGAGGCGACGCGCGACGACGCGCAGCGCGTGCTGCGCGCGCTCGGCTTCTTTGACGACCTCGGCGACCCCGTCCCGGGCGCGGGCCTCAGCGCCGAGAAGCTCGAGGTGGTGAAGGGGATCGTGCTGCGCTACCTGCACCAGGCGGGACACTTTAACGCCTCGGTGCTCCCCCTCTGCGAGGTACAGGACGCCGCGGGCGTCCTCGCGGAGCCGATCCCCTGCGACCTCGACGAGCTCTACGGGCGCCGCGTGGAGCGCCTGACGCTCAAGTCCACCCTCGGCCCCCGGGCGGAGGTGGACGGGATCATCCTGCGCGGCAACCTCCTCACCGACCCCAGCGTGATTCGCCGCGAGGTGCTCCTGCGCGCCGGGCGCCCCCTGAGCGCTGAGGCGCTGCTGCTGAGCCAGAGCAACCTGCGCAGCCTCGGCCTCTTCCGCGCCGTCGGAATCGAGAGCGTGGGGCTCGGCGACGCGCCGGAGGGGTCGAGGGTGGAGCCGGTGACGATGGTGGTGAGCGTGGAGGAGAACCCGCCGTGGCAGGCGGACGCGCTGCTCGGCCTCGTGCTCAAGGACTCGCCGCTCTCGGAGGTCTCCTCGGAGCAGCTGCTGTCGCTCAACCTGCTCTACTCCTCCACCCTCACGCTGCGCCACAAGAACGTGGGCGGGCGCGCCTGGGAGCTCGGCGGCGGGGTGAGCCACGACAACCTCATCTCCACGCCGCAGGACGTGCTCGGCGACAACGCGCTGTGGAGCGCCGGCCCCTTCTTCAACAACCCCAGATTCCTCAACACCCACATCCAGCTCTACTCCGGGCTCACCTTTGAGCAGCGCCTCTCCGCCCAGCGCGACAGCTACCAGCAGAGCGGGGTGGCGCAGGTCACCCTCGGCTATGACTTCTACAACGCCTCCTTCCCCGCCACCTGGGGCAAGGGCCTGCGCTTTGACCTCACGCTCGAGGGGCGCCTTGAGCAGCGCCGCGCCCTCTCCGTGGACGGGGAGCGCCGCGCCTTCAACGACCCCACGCAGTCGCTCACCCTCAGCCCGCGCCTCATGTATGACCAGCGCGACAACCCGCTCCACCCCACGCGCGGCCTCTACGCCAGCCTGCTCCTCAACGGCGTGCTGTCGCTCGGCACGCAGGCGCAGAGCGCCCTGACCACCTCCTTCCGCGGGACGTTGACGGCGCAGTGGGTGACGTCGCTCCTCAAGCGGCGCCTCATCTTTGCGCCGTCGCTGCGCCTCGGCGCGCTGCGCAGCTCGCTGCTCGACTCGGAGCTGCCCGCCGATTTCTTCTTCAAGGCGGGCGGCGACGGCGTGCCCTACCCCGTGCGCGGCTACTCCGACGCGTCCATCGAGGCCTGCCGGGGCGCGCAGGGCCCCGGCGCCTGCGCTAACGTGTATGAGCTCAGCGACGTCAAGCGCCTCAACCCTGCCCGCGTGGGCGGCGGCGCGCTCCTCAACCTCAACCTCGAGGCGCGCTTCCCCACGCTGCTCGTCGACAACGTCTGGGGGGCGGTCTTTAGCGACCTCGGCGCGGTGGCCACGGACGTGGGCGCCCTCGGGGCCGATGACCTGTTCCCGAGCGTGGGGGCGGGGCTCCGCTATCTGCTGACGGGGCAGATTCCCCTCCGCGTCGACCTCGCCTACCCGCTGCGGGCCACGCCCTTTGAGCCCACGCGCGCCCTGCGCTGGCACATCAACATCCTCTACACGCTCTAGGGGGCGCGCTCTAGGGAAAAGAGGCTGGGAAAAGAGGCTGGGAAAAGAGGCTGGGAAAAGAGGCTACACAGCCCCCGTGCGCTTTGGTACACCTAGAGACGAGTTTTCAGATCGGAGAGTCTCTCGATGCGCCCCACTCGCCCCCCCCTGCCCTGCTCTGTCTCGCTTCCATCGCTCCTGCTAGGCTCGCTCCTGCTCAGCGCCCTCACCCCTGCGGCGCGCGCCGAGCCCTCCTCGTCGCCCCTCGCCCCCCGCGCCCTCTTTGAGCAGCGCGCCCCGCGCGCCCAGATGGACGACCCCGACCTCATGCGCGAGCTCAAGGGCGAGGAGACGCTCAACGACCTGCAGGACATGGAGTACGACCGCGAGGCGATGTCGCTGGGGCGCGGCGTGACGCTCAGCTTCATCCCCGGCGGCGGCTTTGGCATGATGTACGCGGGCAAGCGCGCGCAGGGGCTCCTCACGGTGGCGCTGGCCGCCGTGGGCTACGGCGTGGGGCTCGCGTTCGCCAGCGGCTCCCTCGACAGCGCCGCGGTGGACGTGTGCGTCCACACGCCCACCAACACCGTCGTCAGCGCCAGCACCTGCTCGCGCGGCGAGCCGACTCCCAAGAATCCACGCCAGCACCTCGACATCGACCCCCGCTCGGTGACGCCCGAGAATCCGGAGGGGCTCGCGTACTTCCAGACCAAGGGCAACTACGCGCAGCAGACGCGCGGCACCGCGTATGACGGCGGCCCCCTCGGGCTCAAGCTGCTCGTGGGCACCTACGTGGTCACCACCGCCCTCGGCGCCCTCCTCGCCGGCAGCGCCATCTCCGAGCACAACGACGAGGTCCGCAAGCGCGTGGAGTCCACCGCCGGCCTCGACGTCAAGCTCGCGCCCACGGTGGTCTACGACGGGCGGAGCGC
>VGTA01000217.1 GCA_016874875.1 Deltaproteobacteria bacterium
TAAGATCTCTCGCCCTAACAAAGCGTTTAAGAATGTGGACTTGCCACTGTTAAATACGCCTACGACGCCTACGGTGAATGACTCATTTTGAAGTCGAATGTGGAGATCTTTTAAGTTGTCACTTGCACTTTTAAATATTTCCATTTCATCTCTTAGAGATGTATGCTCTACAAATGATTGCAAATTACTTATAATGGACTCTATTTTATTTTTGAATTCTAAAAAGTTCATACAGTCTCACTTTCATCTTATTTATCATTTTGGTTATTTTCATGTTTTTGTGTCAATGAGAAAACAGGAGTTCCATCAACTTGACAATCTGTCATCAGATTTTTATTGTTTTTTTTAAAAAGTCAACAGAAAAAATAGTACATGCTCCCCACAATCATCCCCCACGCCCTCACCCGCACCCCCCACGGCCCACAGCTCACCCCCCTCACCCTCCCCCCCACCCCCCCCGGGCGCGCCCTCCTGCGGATCCAGCTCGCCGGGCTCTGCCGCACCGACGTAGAAGCGGCGCTGGGGGGGATCCCCTGCGACCACGGGCGCGTGCTCGGGCACGAGGCGGTGGGCGTGGTGGAGGAGGTGGGCGAGGGCGTGCGCCCTGAGTGGGTGGGCGCGCGGGTGGGACTCCTGCCGCTGCGCCCCTGCGAGGCGTGCCCCGCCTGCCTCGCCGCCCCCGCGCCCCACGCGCGCGACCTCAGCCCCCTCGACCCCCACCTCCCCGCCCTCACCGGCGCCGCCCTCGCCCGCGTCGCCGCGTGCGACGCGCCGCGGCACGTGGGCGTGGACGAGGACGGCGCGTTCGCCACCCACGCCCACGCCCCCACCGGCGCCCTCTACCCGCTGCCCGCGGGGCTGAGCCTCGCGCGCGCCGCCTACGTGGAGCCCGTGGCCGCCGCCCTCGCCCCCGCCGCCCTCCTGCGCGACGAGGGGTGGCGCGAGGAGGTGTGGGTGTGGGGGCAGGGGCGCGTGGCGGCGCTCACCCGCCGCTGCCTCGCCGCGCGGGGCTTTGAGGTGCGCGCGTGCCCGCCAGAGGGCGACGCGCCCGCCCCCCGCGGCCTCCCCTGCGTGGTGGAGACGGAGGCGCGCCGCGAGGGCCTCGAGGGCCCCGCCCGCGCCCTGCGCCCCGGCGGGCTGCTCGTGCTCAAGAGCCGCCTCCTCGCCCCCGAGGGGCTCCCGCTCGGGCTCGTGGTCCGCCGCGGGCTGCGGCTCCTCAGCGCGCACTACGCCCCCTTTGGCGAGGCGGTCGCCCTCCTCTCGGACCCGCGCTTTGAGGTGGAGGACCTCTTTGGGGAGCGCTACCCGCTCTCCTCGTTCGCGCGCGCCTTTGAGGAGGGGGAGGGGCGCAAGGTGTTCTTTGAGCCCTCTCTGGCGCCTGTCGCGCCCCGCGGCGAGCGCGCGTAGTGTGCGGCGTCATCGGCGCGTGGGCGCCCCCTGACGACGCGGAGGGCGCGCTGGCGGGACTCGCGCTCTCTCGCGCCCTTGAGGGGGCGCGGGCGCGGCGGGCGGCGGGGGGGGGCGCGGGCCCGGGCGGCGCGCGGCTCCTCGGGCGCTGGGCGTGGGGCGCGGCGCAGGGCGGCGACGGCGTGGCGCGCTGGGCGGAGGTGGGCGAGGCGCTCGGCCCCTCCCTCAACAGCGCCCTCCGCGCCCTCGCCCACCGCGGCCCCGACGGCGCGGGCTTCTACCTGAGCCCCTGCGGGGGGCTGTGGCTCGCGCACGCGCGCCTCGCGGTGCGCGGGGCGCGCGGGGCGCAGCCCATCGGCGCCTCCCCCCACCTCGGCGCCTGGAGCGCCGAGCCCACGCCCCTCGCCGCCTCCCTCGTGGAGGACCGCGCCCCCTGCGCGCTGTGGGCGGCGGTGAACGGCGAGCTCTATGGAGCCGCCCCCCTCGGCGCCCCCCACGACCTCTCCGACGCCGCGCTCCTCCTCGACTCCTATGCGCGCGACCCCCTCCTCCCCCCGCGCCCCGCGGCCGGGGAGGCGCACGCGGGGCTGCGGGGCGAGTACGCCTTCGCGCTCTGGGACGAGGGGCGCGCGCGCCTCCTGCTCGGGCGCGACCCCCTTGGCGTCAAGCCCCTCTGCTACGCCTGGCGCGCGGGGCGCCTCTATTTCGCCTCGGAGGCCAAGGCGCTGTTCGCCCTCGGGGTGGTGGAGCCCGCGTGGTCTCACGGCGCCCTCGCGCAGACCCTGCTGTGCCAGTACCTCACCCCCGCCCAGACGCTGTTTGAGGGGGTCCGCCTCCTGCCCCCGGGGGGGTCGCTGCTCGCGGAGGGCACGCACGCCCCGCGGCTCTCCGCCCCCGCCCTCGACGCGCTCTACCCCACCCCAGAGGAGCCCGCTGAGGGGGGCGCGGGGGAGGGCGCGGGGGAGGGCGCGGGGGAGCTGCGCGCCGCCCTGCTCGACGCCACCGCCCTGCGCCTCGACGCTCAGGTGCCCACCTGCTTCCAGCTCAGCGGCGGGCTCGACTCCTCCGCCGTCCTCGGGGCGGCGCGCGCCCTCGGCGTAGAGCGCCCCTGGGCGTTCTCGCTGGCGTTCGATGACCCGCGCTATGACGAGTCCGCCGCCGCCGGCGAGACGGCGCGGGCGCTCGGGGCGCGCTGGGAGCGGGTGGACGCCTCCGGCCCGCGCCTCCTCGCCGCCCTCAGCGACGCCGTCTATCACGCAGAGGGACTCTGCATCAACGGCCAGCTCCCCGCCAAGCGCCTGCTCTGCCTCGCCATGCGCGACGCGGGGGCGCGGGTGTGCCTGTCGGGGGAGGGCGCCGACGAGGCGCTGCTCGGCTACCCGCACCTCGCGCGCGACGCCCACCCAGAGGCCGCCGCCGCCCTCGCCGCGCGCCAGCCGCAGACGGCGGCGGTGATGCTCGGGGGCGCGCTCACGCCGCTGCCGGCGCTCGAGGAGGCGTGGGGCTACACCCCGAGCTTCCTGAGCGCCAAGCGCGCCCTCCTCGCGCCCCTGCGCGCCCTCTTTGAGGGGGAGGGCGCCGCCCTCGGCGCGGGGCGGCTCGACGAGGAGAGCCCGCTGTGGGCGGCGCTGCCGGGCGCCCTCGGGCTCCACGGGCGCCCCGCCACCCCCCTCGCCCGCGCGCGGCGCTCGGCGTGGGCGTGGGCGCGGCTCTGCCTGGCGGGGTACATCCTCAAGGGGATCGGGGACGGCATGGAGATGTCGGCGTCGGTGGAGGGGCGCCCCGTGTACCTCGACCCGCTCCTCTTTGGGCTCGCCGCGCGCCTCGCGGGGGTGGGGGCGGGGGCGGAGAAGGCGCCCCTCCGCGCCGCCGCGCGCGGGCTGATCCCCGAGGCGGCGCGCCTGGCGCCCAAGCGCTCGCTCCTCTCGCCCCCCCTCGGGCTGCCGCGCGCGGGCGAGGAGGGGGCGCTCGTGCGGGCGCTCGCGGTGAGCGCCGCCGAGTGGGCGGCGATCCCCGCGCTCTCGCCGCCCCTCACGCGCGCGTGGCTCGAGGGGCTCCGCCGCGCCCCCGAGGAGGAGCGCGCGCGCCAAGACCCCGCCCTCTGCGCCCTCCTGAGCCTCCACGAGCTCCACCGCCGCCTCCTGCGCCCCGCCCCCGCACACACGACGAGCCCACGATGACTCCCGACGCCCCCGCCTGGATCCACGACCTCTACACCCCCGAGCTCGCCGCCCTCTTCCTCGCGCGCCCCCCCGCCGTCGCCGCCCGCGAGGCGGCGCGCGTGGCGGCGCTCCTGCGGCTGCCCCCCGAGGGCGGGCGCGTCTTTGACCAGTGCTGCGGCACCGGCGCGCTCGCGCTCCCCCTCGCGCGAATCGGGCACGAGGTGGAGGGCGTGGACCTGATCGGCGACTACATCCGCGCCGCCCGCGCCGCCGCCGACGCCGAGGGGCTGCGCGCGCGCTTTGAGGTGGGCGACGCCCGCGCCCACCGCGCCGCCCCCTGCCACGGCGCGCTCAGCTGGTGGACGAGCTTTGGGCACTGCGGCGACGAGGGGGACCTGAGCATGCTCAAGCGCGCTCACGACTCGCTCCTCCCGGGGGGGCGGCTCGCCCTCGACTACATGAACATCCCGCAGGTGCTCGCCGACTTCATGCCCGCCCACGCCCTGCGGACCACCTACGAGGGCGCGCCCCTCACGCTCCTGCGCGAGACGCGCCTCGATCTCGAGGGGGGCTGGATGCTCAAGACGTGGACCTACATCACCCCCGGCGCCCCGCCGCGCGCCACAGAGAGCCGCGTGCGGATGTATATGCCGTGGGAGGTGGCGGCGGTGATGCGCGCGGCGGGCTTTGAGCGGGTGCGCTGCTACGGCGGGCTCGGCGAGGAGGGGGAGGAGGGCGCGCCGCTCACGCACCAGAGCCGCCGCCTGATCTGCGTGGGAGAGCGCCCGTGAGCGCCCCGCGCCTGCGCTGGCTGCGCGCGCCCCACCCCACCGCGCGCCAGACCCTCGACGCGCTCTACGCCGGCGAGGTGCTCCACGCCCCCCCCACCGCCGCCTCCCGCGCCCTCGTGGACGCCGCGCGCGCCGCCCTGCGCGCCGCCCTCGGCGACGAGCCGCGGCGGGCGCACGCGCGGCTGAGCGCGGCGGCCTTCTTTGAGGCGATCGGGCGCCTGCGGCGCGAGCTCTACCTCGGGGAGCCCTTCCACGCGCTCACGCGCGGCTGCATGGAGGCGCTCGGCTTCAGCCGCGAGCGGTTCGCCTTTGACCCCGCGCGCCTGCGCGTGATCAGCCATGACGGCCACCTCACCCCCGCCGCCGCCCCCGTGTACTACCCGCACCGCGATGTTTGGTATGGGCACCCGGCGTGCTTGGTGACCTGGTGGGTGCCGCTCGATGACCTCGAGGAGCGCGAGACGTTCGTGTTCTACCCCGAGGAGCTGTCGCGCCCCGTGCCCAACGACTCCGAGGTGTTTGACTACGACGAGTGGACGCGGCGCGGCTGGGACCTCAAGATCGGGTGGCAGGACGTGGAGAGCGGGCTGCGCGCGCGCTACCCGCAGCACCTCGGCCCGCCGCCGCGCGTGGAGGAGGGCGTGGGCTTCTCGTGCGCCCGCGCCGATAACCTGCTGTTCGCCGGCGCCCACTTCCACCAGACGCGCCCTCAGTCGCTCGGCACCACGCGCTTCAGCCTCGACTTCCGCGTGGTGGAGGTGGGCGACCACGCCGCCGGGCGCGGGGCGCCGCGGGTGGATGACCGCTCGGTGGGGGACGCGGTGGGGGACTATGTGCCGGCGGGGGCGGTGACGTGGGAGCGGTAAGATGGGTGCAAAATAGGTGCCCAAAATAGGTGCCAAAATAGGTGCCAGGCTCTTATTATGTACCCGCCAAACCAAAGGATTCCCCCGCGCGCTCACCCCCCCGCCAGCTCCCGCGCCCACGCCGCCACCAGCGGCGCGAGGAGGGCGTCGCGGCTCTCCTCCTGAAAGCGCGCCAGCGCCCACACCCCGCACACCTGCGTGGGCTCCACCTCCGCCGCCGCCCACTCCGCCGCGATCGCCGGGTCCTCTAGGATCGCCGCCGCCGAGTCGCTCATGCGCCACGGCCCCGCCGCGTCGAGGGGCATCGCCGGGTCCAAGATGAGCGGGTCGAGCCCATCCGGGCCCCCGTCATCGGCGGGGTCGAGCAGCACGTAGTGCGAGGCCACCGTGTCGTCCCAGGTGCCCGTCTTGAGCATCAGCAGGTACGACGAGCGGCGGTCCACGGGGAGGCTCCTGTAGGCGCGGACGAGGGGGAGCGTGTGGGCGTAGCGCTTGGGCCAGCCGGGCACCCCGGAGAGGCGCTCCTCCTTGAGGGCGAGCTGCACGCGCCCCTCGGTGACGTCGGAGAGGAGGTCGGCGTAGAGGGGCACGAGGGAGAGGCCGCAGGGGGTGTAGTAGTAGTAGTACTGCGCGTACTCGTTGAGCAGGCTCGGCGTCCAGGGGGGAGTCGCATCGGGCTGAAAGAGTCGAAGCGCCATGGCGAGGGCGGTGACCTGGCAGCCCTCGTTGGAGAGGTTGTTGCCGTCATCGAACGCCCGCATGAGCCCCTCGGCGTCCGCGCGCGTCTCGCCGTTGAGCTCCACCGCCGCGCGGAGCACGAGGTCGCGGTCCCACATGAGCTCCTCGCCCCACGCGGGGTCGTGCTGCCGAAAGGGGAGCGCCGCGCCGGGGGCGCTGAGGAGGCCTTGGGGGTGCTCGGGGAGGGGGGGGAGGGGGGGGGGGGCGGGGGGGGCGGTGGGGGAGTCGGGGCCATCGCCGC
>VGTA01000218.1 GCA_016874875.1 Deltaproteobacteria bacterium
GCCGCCCAAGAGCGCCCCGCCCCCCGCGCCCCCGCCCCCGTGGGCGGCGGGCGCCTCGGCGGGCAGCTCACCCCCACCCACTACCAGGGCCTCCTCCCCACCCTCGGCCCCCAAGACTCGCGGCGCTCGGACGGCTCCATCGACCACGTGGAGGTCCCCACCGGCGACAGCACCGCACTCAACACGCGCGAGTACAAGTACGCCCACTTCTTTAACCGCGTGAAGCGCGAGGTCGCCGCCCGCTGGTTCGCCGTGGAGGCGCTGCGCGGGCGCGACCCCCGCGGGGACGTCTACGGCGTCAAGGACCGCCACACCGTCCTCGCCGTCACCCTCTACCCCAACGGCTCCATCGCCCGCCTCGAGGTGGAGCGCGAGAGCGGCCTGCCCTTCTTGGACGCCGAGGCGGTGAGCTCCTTTGAGCGCGCGCAGCCCTTCCACAACCCCCCAGCGGGCCTAGCGGACTCCGACGGGCTGATCCGCTTTAAGTTTGGATTTTTTCTAGAGATTGGAGGCGGAGCGTTCCGCTTCTTGCCCTAGGGCACGCCCGCCGCTAGACTCTCATGAGCGCTCTCGCGCGCTCACCTAGAGAGGCACACCCCATGAGCGACCACCCCCCCCACGTCCCCGCCCCCCCTCGCGCAGCTCCCCCTCGCGCAGCGTCCCTCTGCGCGGCGTCCCTCTGCGCGGCGTCCCTCTGCGCGGCGCTCGCGCTCTCCTGCACCCCCGACGCCACCGTCACCAACACGCGGATTCCGCTCGACCCCGACCTCGGCTCCTCCGTCGTGGACCCCTGGGACAGCGAGCCCCCCCTCGGCAACACCACCGCCGTCACCGTGGGCGGCTTTGGGGACCCCTGCGAGAGCGACTTTGAGTGCGCCTCAGGCTTCTGCATCAACGTGGGCTCGGAGCGCCTGTGCACCGAGCTGTGCCGCTCCGACGCCGACTGCGAGGGCGGCCTGACCTGCGGCGTGCTCACCAACAGCGGCACCGATGTCACCCGCTTGTGCGTCCCCGACGAGCCGGACCTGTGCGAGCCCTGCGAGGTGGACGAGGACTGCGATGACGCCGAGGACCGCTGCCTCGACATCGGGCGCGGGCGCTACTGCGCTGAGGACTGCACGAGCAAGAGCTGCCCGAGCGGCTACGCCTGCTCCGACGTGACCGGCCCCGCCGGGCAGGCGTGGCGGCAGTGCCTCCCGGAGAGCGGGCTGTGCGCCGGCTGCGTGGACGGCGACGGCGACGGCTACGGCGAGGGCGGCGACTGCCTCGGGCTCGACTGCGATGAGGAGGACCCCCTGAGTCACGAGGGCGCGGCGGACCCCTGCGATGGGCGCGACAACGACTGCGACTTTAGCGTGGACGAGGCGCTCGCCGTCCCCGAGGGCACCTGCGCCGTGGCGGGCGTGTGCGTGGACGCGCGCCCCGCCTGCCTCGAGGGCGCGTGGGACTGCCGCTACCCGGCGACGGCGGAGGGCGTGGGGGCGCAGGAGCTGTCGTGCGACACCTTCGACAACGACTGCGACGGCGCCGTGGATGAGCACGTCTCGCTCAACAGCGACGTCAACCACTGCGGCTTCTGCGGCAACCGCTGCGACTTCCCCAACGCCGAGGCCGCCTGCATCGGCGCCGTGTGCGTGGTGGAGCGCTGCCGCGAGGGCTGGGTGGACCTCAACGGCCTCCCCGCCGACGGCTGCGAGCTCGCCTGCACCTTCGTGAGCGCCGACGACGCCCCCGACCTCGACAGCCTCGACGTCAACTGCGACGGCCTCGACGGCGACGCCGCGCGCGCCGTGTTCGTGGACGCCGCCACGGGCGCCGACGTCAACGACGGCAGCCGCTACGCCCCCCTCCGCACCATCGGCGAGGGGGTGCGCCGCGCGCAGCAGGAGGGCAAGCACGTCTATGTGGGCGTGGGCGCCTACAACGAGACGGTGACGCTGGCGCAGGGCGTGAGCGTCTATGGCGGCTATGACGCCGCGGCGGGCTGGCAGCGCGTGCGCGACCGCGCCACCGAGGTCTACAGCGCCCACCACGCCCTTTTCGCCGACTCCATCCTCGCCGAGACGGAGGTGCAGCGCCTCCACCTGCGCGGCCTCGACAACTTCACCCTGGGCGGCAGCAGCCACGGCGCGATTCTGGCGCGCTCCTTGGGCGTGGTGCTGCGCGACAACGTCATCGAGGCGGGCCGCGGCGCCAACGGCGCCAACGGCGGGAGCGGCACCCCGGGCTCCAACGGCCCCTCGGGGAGCCTCGGCGAGGGCGCCTACGACTCGCCCAACATCGCGCAGAACTGCGACGTGCGGCGCGGCGGCAGCCCCGGCGTGATGCAGTGTGAGGGCGAGAGCGTGAGCGGCGGGCGCGGCGGCGACGGCGGGCGCGACTACACCAACGGCCTCACCGGCGGCGTGGGCCTCCCCACCCCGGGCAACGGCGGCGCGGGGGGCGGCGGCGGCGGCGCCAACACCTCCTGCGGCAACAGCTCCGCCGGCGGGAGCGGCGGCGCGGGCCTCGCGGGCACCCCCGGCGCCAACGGCGCCGGCGGCGCGGGGCTGGGCGCCGTGAGCGGCCTCGACCTGCGTCCGCGCGACGGCGCCGCTGGCGCCCTCGGCTCCAACGGCGGCGGCGGCGGCGGCGGCGGCGGCGGCGGCGGGCAGGAGAAGATCGTGTTTTCGTTCAACCCCTGCGACATGGGCTGCGGCGGCGGCGGCGGCGGCGGCGGCGCGGGGGGGTGCCGCGGCACGCCGGCGCAGGGCGGCGGCGGCGGCGGCTCGAGCGTGGCGCTGCTCTTGATCGACGCCTCGCCCTTCCTCGACCGCAACCGCCTCATCGCCGCCCGCGGCGGCGACGGCGGCGCCGGCGGGCGCGGCGGCGACGGCGGGGCGGGGGGCGCCGGGGCGGGGGCGAGCTCGGCGGACGAGCAGATCGCCGGCGGCGGCGCCGGCGGGCGCGGCGGCGAGGGCGGGCGCGGCGGCCACGGCGGCGGCGGCGGCGGCGGCCACAGCGCGGGGGTGTTCCGCGCGGGCAACAGCGCCCCCGACCTCTTCCGCAACACCTACACCCTCAGCGACCCCGGCGCCGGCGGCCCGAGTCCGGGGACCGCGGGCGAGGCGGGCTTGCGCGCGGACATCCTGTGATGGCGCTCCCGACCGACCCCAAGAATCCCACCTACCAGCGCGCCCTCCGCGCCTTCTTTGAGGGCGGCGCGCCCGCCCCCGCGCAGCGCGAGCGCCTGCCCGACGAGGTGAGCGGCGTGACCGTGCGCCGGCAGACGATGGTGGACGAGGCCCTGAGCGCCGCTACGCGCGAGGGGCGTCTGCGCGCCCTGCGCGCCCTCAGCGCCGCCTTTGGGCTGCCGCCGGACCTCCGCGTCCTCTACCTCGCCCTCACCCCCGACGACGAGGGCCTCGCCCTCGCCGCCCTCGCCCCCCTGCGCCAGGTGCTCGCCGACGAGGGGCCGCGCCTCGCCGAGGAGACGCGCGAGCAGCTCCGCGAGCGCCTGCGCACCCTCGAGGCGCGCTCGTTCAGCGAGGCGCTGCTCAGCGCGACGGCGGAGTGCCTGCGGGCGCTGCGCTGAGGGCCTCGAGGCCGCCGAGCGCGCCGGCGCCCGCCGGGGCGCGCGAGACGGGCCCGCGGGGCGCCTTGTAGCCCACGATCAGGAGCTTGCCCTTGGGGAGGGGGCGCCGGCCCTGCGCGCGCAGCCCGTTCCAGCGCGCGAGCGTCTTGGCGGGCACCTTGTGCCGGCGGGCGACCTGCGCGAGCGTCTCGCGGCCTGACGCGCGGGCGAACACCGGGCGCGGCTTAAAGGCGCGCGCCCCGCGCTCGCGCACGAGCGCCGCGCCCCGCGCCTCGGAGCTGGGCGCGTGGAAGCGGACGTGCATGTGGTCGGCGTGGCCGCTGAGGTGCGAGATGATTCCCACGCCGCGCGCGCGCTTGGTCCCCGGGGGCGCGAACGAGAACCACCGGCTGAGCTGCCCCGCCGGGACGCCCTTGGCCTGCGCGTGCTGGTAGAGCGCCCGCTGGAGGCGGCGGTCGATAAAGAGGTACTCCACGAGGCCCGTCTTGAGCATGCCGTGGATGAACTCCCACGTGCGCGCCACGTCGAGCGTCTGGTCGCTGACCCGCACAAAGCTCTTGCTCCCCTCGCGCTCGGCGCCGCGCACAAAGTAGCCGATGTCGGCGTCGCGCCCCGACTGGTGAGAGCGGTGCGCGGGGAGGCGCCCGCCGAAGCGCGCCGAGAGGTCGCCGAGGAAGAGGCGCGGGGAGTCGGGGTAGGCGGCGTGGACGGCGTAGACGCCAGCGCGCAGCCCCGTGAGCAGCTCAGGGGTGGCGTAGCTGGTGTGCGGGCGCTCTCGCCAGAGCGGACTCGGCTGGAGCTGCGCGGCGTTGGCCAGGAAGCCCGCGGCGCGCCGCCCCCAGGTGTGCGAGACGGGGCGCGGGCCCTGCACGCCCATGCGCGCGAGCCAGTCCTCGCCGAGGGCGCCCTGCGCCGCCAGCGTCCACGCGCGCTGCGCCTCCGCGGCGAGCGCCTGCCACGCGGCGCGCGCCTCAGGGCTGCGCCACCCCCCCGCCGCCCGCTCCCCCGCGGGGGCGGGGCTGGGGGCGCGCGCGGCGAGGGGCGCGGCGAGGGGCGCGGCGGCGGGCGCGGGCTGCGCGCGGGAGGCGGCGCGCCGCGCCGCGCCGGCGAGGGCGGGGTCGCTCAGGAGCGCGGGCGACCAGATCGGCTCTCCGCCGAGGTCGAGGGTGGAGAGGTCGCCGGTGAGCGCCTGCGCGCGCGCGCTCAGCGCCGGGAGGGTCGCGGCCAGGGCGGCCAGGGCGGCCAGCGCCGCTCGGGAGGCGCGGAGGAGGCGCGAGACCCCGCTCAGCGTGCGCCGCGCGTGGCGCGCGCCGCGGTGTGTGTCTCTTTGGATCAAGGTTTCTCCCTTGCCAGTCTCGTTTGACGGACCCGCGCCCCGCTCGGGGGTCTCTCGGGTGTGCTCTTTATCCCCTGTTGAGAGTGGCGCGCTGCGCCTAAGGGAGAGATCTAAGCCCCTCCCGCGGCGGGAGTCAAGAGGGCACGCAGCGCCCGCTGAGCGCCGAGCGCCCTTCTAGAGGGCGAGGGCTCAGGGAGGGCGCAGGGGGGCGCAGGCGCGGCGCTCAGGCGCGGCGCTCAGGCGCGGCGCTCAGGCGCGGCGCTCAGGCGCGCGGCGCCCGCGGCGCGCCCACAGCGCCGTCCCCACCCACAGCAGCCCGAGGGCAGGCGCGCGCGCCCCGCGCGCCGCGCATCCCTCGGTGCGCACATCGCCTGCCGCGCCGCCCTCCGCACTCGCCGCGCCCCCTCGCGCGCCTCCCTCCGCGCCTCCCTCCGCGCCCCCAGCGCCCTGCGCGCCGCCCTGCGGGGCACCGCCGCCCTGCGCGCCACCCTGCGCGCCGCCCTGCGCGCCGCCCTGCGGGGCACCGCCGCCCTGCGCGCCGCCCTGCGCGCCCCCTTGCGCGCCGCCCTGCGCGCCGCCCTGCGCGCCGCTCTGCGCGCCGCCCTGCGCGCCCCCTTGCGCGCCGCCCTGCGCGCCCCCTTGCGCGCCGCCCTGCGCGCCGCCCTCCGCGCCCGCCACCGGGGGCGCGGGGAGCTCAAAGCTCAGGGCGAGGGCGCTCGGGGGGACCGCCACGCGCACGCCCACGGGCGCGCCGTCGTCGCCGAGGAGGGGGGCGCCGAGGGCGAGGGCGGCGGCGGTGGGTGTGAGGGCGACGCGCTCCCCGGCGTGCAGCGCCGAGGCGCGCACCGCGTAGACGCCAGGGGGCGCGGAGAGCCCGTAGCGCCCGCCCACCACCACCTCCTCTAGGGGCGCCCCCTCCGCCTCCATGGCCCCCGGCGCCGGACTCGTGATGGGCGCGGCGCGCACCACCACCTCGCGCGCCCCGGGGGCATGCACCTCGCCCGAGAGGATCGGCGCGGGGACGGCGTCGAGCTGGTCATCATCGTAGAGGAGCAGCGCGCCGCGGCGCCCCTCCGCTCCCACCGCCCACACCTCGGCGCGCTCCTGCGGCTGCGGCGTGGCGTCGTCGATCAGGCGCAGCACAAAGGAGGCGACGCTCTCGTTTGCGGGGATGGTCACCTCGTCCCGCCACCCCGTGAGGCGCGCCGCCCCGTCGCCGCCCCACGCGATCGGCACCGTGACGGGGGCGCTGAGGTCGGCGTGGGGGCGCGCCACGTCGACGTTGACCTGCG
>VGTA01000219.1 GCA_016874875.1 Deltaproteobacteria bacterium
CGCGCTCGAGGGCGCGCAGGAGCTCAGCGTGCGGGCTGGGGAGGAGCAGCGCGTCCACCTCGAACTCCCCGGCGGCGGCGCGCGCGGCGGCGAGCGCCTCCGCCACCTCCTCCTCGCCGCCGCGGAGCAGGAGGGCGTACTTGCCGGGGTTGTACACGCGCGCCCACTCCACGCGCGCCGCGGCGCGCTTGAGCGCCACGTCGTGCACAAAAACGCCCTGCGCCACAGAGCAGAGCTCTAGGAGGGCGAGGGCGGGAGCGGGGGCGGGGGCGGGGGGCGGGGCGCGCAAGACTAGACGATCCTGAAGCTGTCTTTGAGCACACAGCGGCGCGCGCGGGCGAAGTGGGGCGCGTAGGTCATGCCCTCGCCCGTGGGGCTCGCGATGGTCCAGGACGTGAAGCCCTCGCCGCCGAGGCCGGTGCCCGCGGCGCTCGGCGCGTTCTTTACGAAAATGGACGTGTTGCAGGCGCGCGCCATCTTGCTGAGGGCGTTGATGTTGGTGGAGTGCATCACGGCGGTGTGCCCGTAGCCGTGCTCCACGCGCACGGCGCACTCGATCGCCTCGTCCACGTCGCGGACGCGCACGAAGCCGAGCACCGGCATCAGCATCTCGTGCTGCACGAAGGGGTGATCCTCGGGGACCTCGGCGAAGGCGAGGCGCGTGGCGTCGGGCACCTGAATCCCCGCCGCCGCCAAGATCAGCGCCGCGTCCTTGCCGATAAAGTCGCGGTTGACGTGGTTGTCGGGGGTGATGAGGAGCCGCTCAAGGCGCTTGATGTCCTGGCCCTTGAGCTCCACGGCGCTGTGGGCGCACAGCTCGCGCTTGAGGGCGTCGGCGATGTCGGCCACCGCCACGATCTCCTTCTCCACGATGCAGATGATGTTGTTGTCGAGGCTGGCCCCAAACACGATGTCGCGCCCCGCCTTGGCGATGTCCGCCGTCTCGTCCACCACCACCGGCGGGTTGCCTGGGCCGGCGGCGATGGCGCGCTTGCCGCAGGCCATCGCCGCCTTCACCACCCCGCCGCCGCCCGTCACCGTGAGCAGGCGCACCGCCGGGTGCCTCATCAGCCCCTCGGCGCTGGCGATGGAGGGGTCCGCCACGCAGTTAAAGATGTTCGCCGGCCCCCCGCAGCGCTCAATGGCGGCGTTGAGCTTGTCGATGAAGTAGGCGCTCACCCGCTTGGCGCTCGGGTGCGTGTTAAAGACCACCGCGTTGCCCGCCGCCAGCATGCCGATGCCGTTGTTGAGAATCGTCTCGGTGGGGTTCGTGCAGGGGGTGATGCTCCCGATCACGCCGTAGGGCGCCCACTCGGTGAGGGTGAGGCCGTGGTCGCCGGTGAGCGCGGAGGGCACCAGCGCCTCGGTGCCGGGCGTCTTCTCCACCACCAGGCGGTTCTTGGCGAGCTTGTCGGCGTAGCGCCCGAGGCCCGTCTCCTGCACCGCCATCTGCGAGAGGGTCTCGAGCTCCGAGAGCGTCACCTCGCGCAGGGCGGCGATGTAGCGGGCGCGGTCGGCGAGCGGGCAGTCGCGGAGCTCGCCAAAGGCGCGCTGCGCCGCCGCCGCCGCCGCCTCCACCGTGGCGTGGACGCCGCGCCCCTCCGAGGACGGGGCGGGGGAGGTGCGGGCGAGGGGGGCGCGCCCCCCAGCGGGCGCCGGGGCGCCGGCGATGTTCGCCACCACCTGCTCAACGATCCGCGCGATCTGTGCCTCGTTCATAGCGCTCTCCGAGCGGCGCAGGGGGCTTTAGCCCTGCGAAGACTTGTCGTAAACGACCGCGCCGCCCACCTCCACCATGTCCACGATGGCCATGACGGTGGCGTCCACGGGGCGGTCCTTGGTGACGGCGGTCTGGCGCGCGGAGGAGCCGCTCGCGTAGAGCACCACCTCCCCCACGCCGGCGCCCACCGCGTCCACGGCCACCACGCCGCCCGCCTTGAGCGCGCCGGTCTGGGGATCAAGGGGCGCCACCGTGAGGAGCTTGAGCCCCACGAGCTCGCCCTCCTTGCGGCTGGCCACCACGGTGCCGACCACTTTGCCGAGAATCATGGCGCCTACTTGACCTCAGCCGCGGCCTCAGGCTTGCGGCCGAGGGGCAGCACCGCGTCCACGTTGGCGTGGGGGCGCGGGATCACGTGGACGCTGACGAGCTCACCCACGCGCTGCGCGGCGCGGGAGCCCGCCTCCGTGGCGGCCTTGACGGCGGCGACGTCGCCGCGCACCACGACGGTGGTGTAGCCGCCGCCGGTCTTCTCGTAGCTCACGAGCTCCACGCGCGCCGCCTTGACCATCGCGTCAGCGGCCTCCACCATCGCGACAAAACCACGGGTCTCGATCATGCCGAGTGCGTCAGACATCTGTTCTCTCCTGCTCTCTCTTGCGCCACGCGGGCGCGCTGGGGCTGATTGGGGCTGATTGGGGCTGATTGGGGCTGATTGGGGCTGATGCTGGTTAAGTCACTTATCCTTAAACGACGGGGGCGCCACGCCCTCCACGGACTCGATGGCGGCGATGGCGGCCTTGCGCGCCGAGTCGATCTCCGCCTCCGAGCCCGACAGGTACAGGCGCCCGAAAGCGCCGTAGGGGGTGATGCTCACCAGCGACACCTCGGCGGCCTTCTCCGCCTCGTTGGCGGCGAGGGTGATGTAGGCGGCGGGGGCGACCTCGAGGATAAAGAGCGACTGGCCCGGGAGAATCATCATGCCCTGGCTGTTACGGTTGATGATCTGGCTGTGGTAGGGCTCCACAGAGCGGATCACCTGGTCCGACACCACCTGCGGCTTCATGCGCTCCTCGCGCTTACAGCCGAGCGTCTCGAGCACCTGCAGGCCCGCGTCGAGCACCTGGCCCTTGTCCTCGGCGTGGACCTCGAGCAGCCCATAGGCGCGCTCCACCACCTGCACCGCCGGCACCACCTTGGCGGCCTTGAGCGCCACGTCGGTGACCTTGTTGATGGCGATGCCGGGGGCGATCTCGATCCACAGCGACGCCATCTCGGGGAGCGGCAGGAAGCCGCGCGAGGTCTTGCCGATGAAGCTCGCGAGCTGAGGCTGGAGGCTGTCGAGGAAGCAGAAGGTGCGCAGGGTGATGCTCATGGACGGGGGCTCTCTGCTGGTGATGTGACCGGGGCGCCCAAGGCGCCTTGCCGCTGGGCGGCGGGCGGCAGCGAGCACGCTAGCACACCCCTCACCCCGCGGCAAGCATGGCAAGATGAGCGCGCGATAGATTCAGACCCACCGCCCGCCGCTCAGAGCCCACCGCTCAGAGCCCGCCGCTCAGAGCCCGCCCTCAGAACCTCTTGCGCTCGCGCGCCGAGATTTCACATGCTACCACACACACACCCTTGGGCTGCTCAGCAGAGGGCAGAGAGAGGCCTCCTTATGACCCTGTATCGCCCCCTAACCCTTGATCTTCAGCTGCGCGGCGCGCGACGCGCCCTCGCCGCCCTCGCCGCGCTCCTCCTCAGCGCCGTCGCCGGCCCCCTCGCGGGTTGCGTCGACAACGTCGCCGTCGTCGACGAGGGGCCGCAGGCGGGCGCCGCCTCCATCCCGGGCACCCTCGCGCCCGGCGAGTGCCCCCCGGAGCTCATCAACCAGGTCAACGGCGAGTGCGCCATCACCGACATCGACGCCTACAACCGCAAGGTGCGCGAGAACGAGGAGCAGGGGCGCGGCGCCGCCGTCACCCCCGAGGACGCCCTCAACGTGGACAACACGATCCTGCAAGAGCAGGACTCCAACTTCCTGAGCCAGGAGGGCGCGGGCAAGTTCTACGTCTACGTGAACGAGCGCAAGCGCATCGGCGTGCGCGTCCTCAACAACACGGGGGCGTTCGTGCCGGGCATCGGCGTGCGGTTCGAGATCCTCACCGAGGAGGCCAGCGACCCGCGCGGCGCCACGCTCGACGCCATGAGCGCGGTGAGCGATGAGTTCGGCGTGGCGGCGGTCAACGTGCAGGCGGGCGCGCTTCCCACCTTCTTTAAGCTGCGCATGGTGTCGGACGAGACCAACGAGATGGGCGTGGCGCGCACCACGGAGATAGTCTACCGCATCAGCGTCATCCAGCCCAACATCGCCGACAGCACCGACATCGAGGTCCTGCCCCCCGGGCAGCGCTGCAACCTCATCAGCGTGGGCGGCACCTACGACATCCAGAACAGCTACCAGCCCGCCCGCCTGCTCGGCGACGGCGTGTTCAACGCGCTCCGCACCATCAACCAGGCGCTCACCAACCCCGGCGGCCTGATCGGCGACTGGATTCGCGACCGCATCGGCGGCATCGCCGGCGACGTGCTCGGCGGCGTGGTGCGCGACATCGTCAACTCGCTCCTCCGCGGCCTCAACCTCCCCGCCTGGGCCAACCAGATCGTCAACATCGTGCAGGACGTGACGGGGCTGCTCACCAACCTCCGCATCAACGGCAACATCCGCCTCGGCAACGCCGCGGGCCCCAACTGCGAGGTGGCGGGGGTGCACACCTGGGAGCAGCTGATCTTCTCTTGGCAGGGCGGCAGCTGCCCCGGCCTCGGCGGCAACAACGGCTGCGGGGAGGAGCGCCTCAACCTCTCGGAGATGGGCGTGTCGGTGAGCGAGACGGAGTTCTCCGCCTACATCAGCAACCAGACCCCCCTGTCCGTGCAGCTCAACATCAACGAGCACCAGCTGCAGCTCAACATCGGCGTCATCGCCCTCGCCGTCCTGCAGAACATCATCCTGCCGCAGCGCTCCAACGCGCGCTCCTTTGGCGACCTGATCGCGCAGATCATGCCGTGTGACGATTTTGGGTACTTCGCCTCGGGTTTCGTGAGCATCCCCTTCGTGGACGTGGGCCGCATCGCCGCCGACGCCTGCCGCTCGGGGGTGCGCGCCCTCGGCAACGACCTCACGCAGCGCATCCTCGGCAACCTCGGCGTGGACACCTTTAAGATGCAGGGCTCGGTGAAGATGCGCAGCAACGACATGGACATCGACGCGGAGCTGATGTATGAGGGCGTGTGGAGCGACGGCGGCAACGGCACCTACCTCGAGGGCACCTTTCAGGGCACGCGCCGCCCGTGACGCGCGCGGCGCGCACTGCCCCCTTGACCCTGCCTTAGACCTCTGCTAAACATCCTCTCCCGGTGACACCCACCGCCCCGGTGGTGGTCTTGACCCACACTCACGAAAGCCAAGGTTGGCCCATGCCGAATCACAAGTCCGCGAAGAAGAGAGTCCTCCAGAACGCCAAGCGCCGCGTGCGTAACCGCTCCGCTGTGGCCACCACCCGCACGTTCGTGAAGCAAGCGCGCGCCGCCATCGAGACGGCGGACGTGAGCACCCCGGAGGCGCTCGCCCGCGCCATCAAGGCGCTCGACTCCGCGGTCACCAAGGGCCTCATTCACCGCAACCAGGCCTCGCGCAAGATTAGCCGCCTCACCCTCGCCGCCAACAAGGTGACGGCGAAGCTCTGAGGGGTCGCGGGCGCTCACGCAGGGCGCGACGGGGCGCGACGGGGCGCTCACCAGAGCGGCCCCGCAAAGAAGTAGGCCTGTCCTACCCCGCCGTCGCCTAGGCCGCGCCCCCAGCCCACCCGCAGGCGCACCTCGAGCCGCCAGAGCGCTGTGAGCGTCTGGTGGAGCTCGACGCCGGCGCTGGGGAGCCAGCGGGCGCCCGGGGCGCTCGCGGGCGCCCCGAGCGGCGCCTGGCTCACGGGCGTTTCGCGCGCGTGGGCGACGCCGGCGTCGAGCCACGCAGCGGCGGTGAGCTGGCGCGCGAAGGCGGGCAGCGAGCGGTCGCCGCGGAAGGGGCTGAGGAGGGGCAGGCGGTAGCTCAGACTCAGCAGCCCGAGCCCCTCGCCGCGCAGGGCGCCGGCGGGATAGCCGCGCAGGAACAGCGCGCCCGCCTCCTCGCCCATGAGCGCCTCCCACAGCAGGCTCCGCTGCGGGGGGGCGCCGAGCTGGAAGCTCAGGGGGCGCGCGGCGTCGCCGCGCCCGTAGGCGGCGTAGCCCTTGAGCGCCACGGCGTGGTGCGCCCAGAGCCGCCACGAGCGGCGCCCCGTGGCGTAGAGCTCGACGCGCGTGAGGTCGCCGCCGAGGGCGGGGTGGTAGAGGCGCCCGCTCAGGGTGAGGGCGCCGCCGTGCTCGGGGGCGGGGGCGAAGGGGGGGGCGCGCTCGCTCGACCACGCGAGCCCGGCGCTGAGGGCGCCGAG
>VGTA01000220.1 GCA_016874875.1 Deltaproteobacteria bacterium
GCCTCCCCGAAGGCGGGGGGCAGCGCGGCGTCGGGGGCAAGAGCGAGCGCCTCCCCAAAGGCGGGGGGCAGCGCCTCCCCGGGGGCGGGGGGCAGCGCGGCGTCGGGGGCGGGGGCGAGGGCCTCCACGGGGGGGCGGGGGGCGGGCGGGGAGCGGGGCTACGCCCTCTCGCGGTCGGAGGGCGCCGTCGCGCTCGGGGGGGGCGGGGGCTGGGAGGGCGCGGCGCCGCCTGAGGGCGCCGGGGGGGCGCGCGCGGCGCCGCCGCCTGTCCTGCGACCGCTGCTGGGGGCGCCCGCGCCGCCCGCGCTGCGCGCGGCGCTGCGGCGCCTGGGGCCTTGAGCGATTTTTGGGCTCCTCGCCCTCTCTGTTTCGCCATCAACATCCGTGATCACGCTGAGATACACCCCACAGGAGACCTATGCTCAAGACGCTCATCAAGTGGACGCTCCTCGCCGCGCTCCTCGCCCTCGCGCTCTCCTTCGCGCTCCTCTCGGGCGCCGCCACGCCCCTCATCAACTCGCAGCTCTCCCGCATCACCGCGCGCCTGAGCGCGGACCTCGGGCGTGAGGTGCGCGTGGGGCGCGTCGACGTGCGCGCCTTCCCGAGTCTCGTCTTGGCGCTCGAGGGCGTGGAGGTGAGCGAGCCGCCGGCGTCCCCCTGGGCGGGGCGCGCCGCCTCTCCTCAGTTCGTGCGCCTCGGCGCGCTCGACGTGCGCTTTAGCCTCTGGCGCGCCCTGGTGAGCCTCGGGGCGGACCTCCGCGTGGACGCCGCCCGCCTCCGCGGGCTCCACGTCACCCTGCACCGCGCCGCCGACGGGCGCTGGAACTTTGAGCAGGCGCCCGCCCCCCCCGCGCCCCCCCCCGCCGCGCCCGCCGCCCCCGCCGCCCCCGCCGCGCCCGCCGGCGCCCCCGCGCCCATGTCCGCCGAGGACCTCCGCGCCCTCCTCTCCTCGCTTCAGCTCCAGAACATCGGCGTCGAGGACCTGCGCGTCACCCTCATCGACGCCCTCGACCCCCACGGCGCCCCCCTCCCCGCGCCGCGCGCCCTCGAGCTCGCCCGCGTGCGCCTCGACCTCCCCACCCTCGACCTCACCCGCCTCATAGAGCTCGAGCTCGGGGCGGCGCTCCTCGGGGAGCGCGAGAACCTCACGCTCTCGGCGCAGGTGGGGCCCTTTGACGAGTGGCTCTCCTCCTACGACCCCGCCGCCCCCGTGGAGGGGGTGCCCTTCCCCGTGTCGGTGACGCTCAAGTCCGACGCGCTCTCCTTCGCCCCCCTCGCCCCCTACCTCCCCGCCGGCGCGCCCGTGGGGGTGGAGGCGCTCGCGCTCAACGGCGAGCTCACGGCGCGCCTCGCCCCCGGCGGCGAGGTGACCTCGCGCGGGCGCCTCACCCTGAGCGGGCTCACCCTGAGCGGCGGCCCCGCCCTCTCGGTGACGCTCGCGCCCAACGCGGAGGTGTCCCTGCCCCGCGGCGAGGCGCAGCTCAGCGACCTCTCGGTGTCGCTCAACGACATGCGCCTCTCGCTCAGCGGGCGCGTGCGCGACCTCAACGGCGAGGCGCCGCGCTTTGAGGGGCTCTCGCTCAAGAGCGAGGGGCTCGACCTCACCGAGCTCCTCCGCCTCCTCCCCCCCGCCCGCGCGGCGCTGCCCCCCGGGGCGCGCCTCGGCGGGCCCCTCAGCCTCTCCCTCACCGCCACCGGCGACGCCGACGCGCAGCAGACGGACCTCCGCGTGGACCTCAGCGGCGCCGCCGTCGAGGTGCCCGGGGCGCTCCACAAGCCGGCGGGGGTGCCGCTCTCCCTCAGCCTCAACGCGGGGCTCACGCGCAGCCGCGTGCGCCTGCGCGACCTCACGCTCGTGGCCAGCGACCTCCGCCTCGCCCTCCGCGGCGAGCTCTCGCCGCGCGGGGTGGACGTGGAGGGCGGCGTGAGCCCCTTCAGCATCTCGCGGGTGGCGCGCCTGGCGCCGAGCGTGGCGGCGGCGATCCCGCCTGACGTGCGCGTGGCGGGGGAGGCGGCGCTGGAGCTCAAGGCGAAGGCGAGCGCCGAGCAGATGGACGTGGACCTCAAGGCGTCGCTGCGCGGCGCCGACCTCCACACGCCGGCGGCGCGCCTGGTGGGCGACGGGCGCGTGGAGGTGGCGGTCAAGGGGAGCCCCGCCCGCGACCTCCGCGTCAAGCTGCTCTCCGAGCTGCGCGACCTCGACCTCAAGGCGGGGGAGGCGCTCGACAAGCCGCGCGGGGTGCCCCTCGACCTCAGCGTGGAGCTGATCAAGACGGCGGCGGGGCTGTCGATCCCGCGCCTGAGCCTCAACGCCGCGAGCCTGAGCCTCAGCGGCGAGGGGCGCCAGGGGGACTCTGGCATGACCCTCTCCACGCGCCTCGCGCCGACCCCCCTCGGGCCCCTCCTCGCCCTCTCCCCCGCCGCCGCCGCCGGGCTCCCCCCGGGGGTCAAGGCGTCATCGCTCTCCTTTGAGCTCTCGGTGGAGGCGGGGCGCGACCCCGCGCGCGACCTCAGCGTGCGCCTCAGCGACCTGCGCTTCAAGTCGCCCAAGAGCGAGGCGCTCGGCAGCCTCTCGTTCAGCGCCCCGCAGGCGCCCGTGGTGCGCTTTGACCTCAACCTCCCCCGCCTCGACCTCGACGAGCTCGCCCCCCCCGCCCCGGCGGGCGCGGCGGGCGAGGGCGCAGGCGAGGGCGCAGGCAAGAGCGCAGGCAAGAGCGCAGGCAAGAGCGCAGGCAAGGGCGCAGGCAAGAGCGCAGGCGAGGGCGCGCCCCCCCTCGACCTGATCGGTCACATCAAGATCGCGCAGGGGAGGGCGCGCGGCGTGAGCTTCAGCGACTTCCGCGCGGAGCTGCGCGCCAAGGGCGAGCGCCTGAGCGCGCCGCTGGTGGCGGTGAAGGTGTTCAAGGGCGAGGTGGCGCTCGGCGACCTGAGCGCCACGCTCCCGGCGGGGGGGGCGCCGCGCTTTGAGGGGAGCGTCGCGCTCAAGAACATCGACCTCGAGGACGCCCTGCGCCAGACCGCCGCCGACCCCGCGCGCCACAAGCGGAGCCTCGCCGGGCGCCTGAGCGCGGGGCTCTCGCTCAAGGGCGCCGGCGCCACCTGGGGGGAGGCGGCGCCCACCCTCAGCGGCGAGGGGGTGATCGAGCTCGAGCAGGGCAAGCTCTACGGCGTGGACATCAAGGCGGGGCTCATGAAGGAGCTCGCCGCGCGCCTGCCGGGGGTCAAGGCGCCCAAGCCGGAGCCGCTGAGCTTCAAGACCCTCAAGGCGAGCGCCCAGGTCAAGGGCGGGCGCCTCCACCTCAAGGAGCCCGCGCGCGTCACCACCCCCGAGGGGCCGCTGTCGCTGGAGGGGTCCGTGGGGCTCGACCTCACCGCCGACCTCCGGTGCGAGCTCCAGATGCGCCCCGAGCGCGCGGGGCAGCTGCTCGGGCGCCCGCTCAAGCAGAAGGAGCCCATCCCCGTGAGCTTCAAGCTCAGCGGCCCGCTGAGCGACCCCTCCATCTCCGGGGTGGGCGCGGCGGCGCTGGTCGGGGCGGCGGCGCTGGCGCTCGGCGGCGGGGCGGCGCTCGAGGCGATCGCGGCGGCCAAGGAGCAGGCGGCGGCGCTGGCGGCGGAGGCGCGGGCGGCGGCGGAGGCGAAGGCGGCGGCGCTCAAGGCGGAGGCGGCGCGGGAGGCGGCGCGCCGGGCGGGGGAGGTCAAGGGGCGCGTGGCGCGCGAGGCCAGCGCGGCGCGGCAGGAGGCGGCCCGGCAGGTCAAGGGGCAGGCCAAGGGGCAGGTCAAGGGGCAGGCCAAGGGCGAGGCCAACAAGGCCAAGAAGAAGGCGGCGGGCGCGCTCAAGGGCCTCGGGCTCTGACCCCATGCGCCTCAGCGACCACCTGCACCTGAGCTACTGCACCAACGTCCACCCCGGCGAGGGGCTCGGGGCGGCGCGCGAGGCGGTGGAGGCGCACCTGCCGGCGGTGGCGTCCCGCCTGCGCGGCCCCCTCGCCGCCGCCGCCGCCGCCGGCCTCGGCGCGGGGCTGCGCCTCGGCGCCGCCGCCGCCGACGCCCTCGCCCGCCCCGAGGCGCTGCGCGCCCTGCGCAACACCCTAGAGGAGCGCGGCGGGTACGTGTTCACCGTCAACGGCTTCCCCCACGGCGATTTCGCCGCCCCGCGCGTCAAGGAGAACGCCTACGAGCCCGACTGGGCCACCGGCGAGCGCCTGCGCTACACCCTCACCCTCGCCCGCGCCCTCGCCGCGCTGCCGGGCCCCCCCACCCGCACCATCAGCACGGTCGCCGGCGGCTTTGAGCCGAGCGGCTACGCCGCCCTAGACCCCGCGCGCGCCGCCGCCCTGAGCGCGGGGCTGTGCGAGGCGGCGAGGGGGCTCGCGCGGCTAGAGGGCGAGACGGGGGTGAGCGTGCGCCTCGCCCTAGAGCCTGAGCCCTGGACCACCCTAGAGCGCACGAGCGACGCCGTGGACTTCTTTACGCGCTGGCTCTGGCCCGCCGAGCCGCTGACCCGCCGCTACCTGGGGCTCTGCTACGACGCGTGCCACCAGGCGATCGCCTTCGAGGACCCGGAGGAGGCGTGGAGGGGGCTAGAGGCGGCGGGGGTGGAGGTGCTCAAGGTGCAGCTCTCCAACGCGCTCGCCATCCGCCCGCCCACCCCCGCCGCGCGCGCCGCGCTCCTCAGCTTCAGCGAGCCCCGCTACCTGCACCAGGTGACAGCGAGGGGGTCAGGCGGGGGTC
The DNA here is from genome assembly GCA_016874875.1 of Deltaproteobacteria bacterium. GTDB lineage: Bacteria > Myxococcota_A > Bradymonadia > UBA7976 > VGTA01 > VGTA01. Next base: position 4,732 of record VGTA01000220.1, read on the forward strand.
TCCTGCGCGCCCTCGACCTCCCCGACCTCCCCGCCCCCGCCCCCGAGTGGCTCGCCGCCCCCGAGTGGCGCTGTCACTTCCACGTGCCGCTGTGGTGGGAGGGGGCGGGCGAGGGCGTAGGGACCACCGCCGCCCACTGGCGCGCCCTCGCCGCCCTCGTCGCCGCCCGCGCCGCCCGCGCGGCGGCGGGGGAGGGGGTGTGGGTGCCGCATGTGGAGGTGGAGACGTATTCGTGGGGGGTGATTCCGTTGCGGGAGCGTGAGGGGCTTGATGATGTGTATGGTTGTGTGGCGCGGGAGCTGGAGGTGGCGGCGGTGGCGTTGGGGGGGGCTGATTTTTGTTGATTCGGTGAAGATTCAGATTGACTGAAATAACAATTTCAATTATTAATATTCAATACTTTATTCATCTCTCACAACAGCGAAAAAACATGCCAAAAGCGAACCAAGTCGAACGAATCAACTACGTCGGGGGCCTCTATGGTCTCATTGCAGGAAACTCCAGGGGAAAACTCCAATCCAAGATCGATGAGATGAACCAGCAAGGGTGGAACCTGCATTGCATTCACTCGGAGAGTATCAATTTGATAATGCTCCTATTTCGGATGTTTTTACTGTTTATTACCCTAGGCTTCTGGACGATTGGTTCGAGTGAATTACTGATTTTCGAGAAGGATCGCGACTGATTGCTCTCAGTAGGTTCTGTCCGCCATCTCGGCTCCTTGTTGGTGGAGCGCGTAGGGTGATGGCTTGGGGCGGGCGGGCTATTCGGACGCTTAACAAGTTCAACACTGTTCTCCCACTCACCTTCCGCACCCCAAAGAGCAAAAGTCTGACATTATGTGTACTGCCCTAGGGTTTCATGGACAAGTGATTTGATTAACAGGCCACGGGTTGTGACACAGGAGAGTGGAGCGGAGAGGTGAGCTGAGCGCGCACCTCAGAGGGAGTGAGATAACGGTGCTTGGCGACGAGCCAGGTGCTGTTGTAGTGAGCCTTGAAAGCGCTGAGGGCCTCATTGAGCGCAGCGACGGTCTCGAAGGAGCGAAGCCACAAGAAGAGATGAAACGCATAGAGTATTATGGAAAATCGCTCTACTTCTCGAGAATTTAACTTTGATGCTCACCTTCCGCACCCCTGATCGCCTAAATAAAGATTTCCGATCCTTCTCGCTGTCGGCGATGGCGCTCTGGATCGGCGTTGAGTCGCCGTCGGTCGACTTCGTCTTGACCTCGGAGCAGAGGAGAACGTCTTTGTCGCTCGGCATCGGCCACGACGGGAGCACGAAGTGGACGACATCGGAGTGTGGCGCGGGCTTCGTGCGGTCTTGCTTGAGTCGCCACTTTTTGACGCCCAACGCCTCAACCGGAAGCTCCCTTACGCTCTGGTAGAGGTAGACGAGGATCTCGCCGAAGTCGCCGGCCATCGTGGCGCCGGGCTCCG
>VGTA01000221.1 GCA_016874875.1 Deltaproteobacteria bacterium
CACGAGGCGGTTGGCGGCGAACCGGGCGTTAAAGTCCACGGGGAAGGCGCTCATCCCCTCGTGGTACGACCACTTGGCGGCGCCGCCGATGGTCCACAGCTCGCTGTTGAGGAGGTAGCCGAGCTGCCCCTCGAGCTCGAAGCTGTAGGGGAGCCCCTTGCGGATGGTGAAGTGCGACGTGGAGACGTTGCTCACGCGGCTGCGGTTGGTGAGCGCCTCGCCCCACACGCTGGTGTCGCCGCTAAAGTTGGTGAGCCCGTAGCTCATGTCCATCTCAAAGGCGTTGATGCCGAGGGTGCTGGCGGGGGCGAGCACGGGGGGCGCGAGGGCGAGCCCGTAGGCCTGCACGAGGCCGTCGAACGCCGCCTCGTTGGGGGTGAGCGCGGTGGTGCAGTTGGAGCAGAGCCCGTGCAGGGACGGGTCGAGGCCGAGGGCGGCGGCGGGGCGCGCGTCGGCGAGGAGGGCGAGACTCAGGAGGGCGAGACTCAGGAGGGCGAGACTCGGGGAGAAAAGACGCTTCATGACCCACATCATCGCACCTGACTCCGCTCCTTGCGCTCTCGCTTCTCTTTGCAGATGATGCACAGCGTGGTCACGGGGCGGGCGCGGAGGCGGCGGAAGCCGATCCAGGCGTCGCACTCGTCACACCACCAGTAGTCCCCCATCTGCAGGCGCTGCAGCGATTGCTCGATCTTGTCGAGGAGCATGCGCTCGCGGCGGCGGAGGCGGAAGGTGAGGTTCTGGCTCTGGTCGACGCTGGCGCGGTCGATGTCGTCGGCGAGCTCGTCGCTGTCGATCGTCATCTCTTCGGTGAGCGTGCGCTGCGCGTTCTGGAAGATCTTGGCGCGCTCCTCAAAGAGGAGCGCTTGGAACTCTTCCGTCCTCATCTTGAGCTGCTCCTCGCCCACGCCTTCAAAGTCTGCCTCTTCGCGCGTGTCGCCTGTCTGAAGGTCTGACGTCATGTTCTCACCTCGGGTCGAGAATAGGGGAGAGTTGGGGCGCGCAACAGTGAATCAACGCTGTGCAAAACACAAGATAAAACAACACCCCCTCTAGGCGCAAACGCCCCCCACGCGAGCCTCCCCTGCCCCGCCCCCGCCCCCCCGATTTCATCTTGATCTTTGCGCCCCGCGCGCCCACAATGCGCCCCACCATGAAAGACAACAGAACCTACTATGATGATTTCGCCGGGTGGTACGAGCGCGAGCGCCACGACGGCTACCACGCCATGATCGACGCCCTGCAGGTGGAGGTGGCGCGCCCCCTCGCCGAGGGCAAGGACGTCCTCGAGCTCGGCTGCGGGACGGGCATGATTCTCAAGGAGCTGCACCCCGTGGCTCGACAGGCGGTGGGCATCGACATCAGCCCCGGCATGCTCAAGCAGGCGCGCGACCGCGGCCTCAGCGTGGTGGTGGGCAGCGCCACCGACCTGCCCTTCGCCGACGAGTCGTTCGACATGGTGTGCTCCTTTAAGGTGCTCGCCCACATCGAACAGATCGAGCGCGTGATGAGCGAGGTGGCGCGCGTGCTGCGCCCAGGCGGGGTGGCGGCGCTCGAGTTCTATAACAAGCGCTCCCTCCGCACGCTGATCAAGCACCTCAAGCCCGCCACCGCCGTCAGCGAGCAGACCAATGACGAGGAGGTCTACACCCGCTACGACTCCATCGAGGACGTGCGCGGCTACCTGCCGCCCTCGCTCAAGGTGGCGGGGGTGCGCGGCGTGCGCGTCTTTACGCCGGTGGCGCAGGCGCACAGGGTGCCCGTGGTGGGCGCCCTCCTGCGCGCCGCGGAGCGCTGGGGGCGGGACAACGCGCTCTTTTCGCGCTTTGGTGGCTTTATGGTGGTGCTCATCGAGAAGCGCTGAGGGCGCTGGCGAGGAGCGCGGCGTGGGCGGGGCCGAGGGCGCTCCACAGCCACCGCGCGCCCACGGCGGCGACCTCAGCGCGCAGGGCGCGCGCCGAGGCGCCCCCGCCGCCCCCGCCGCCCTCGTGGGCGGCGTGCAGGGCGGCGCGCAGGGCGTCGCGCAGGGCGCGGGGATCGCCCTCCTCCACCACCCACGCCCCCCCCGCCGGCGCGAGCTGCGCGGCGAGGGCGGGGGCGCCGCCGGCGCGCGTGCACACCACCGCGCACCCCGCCGCCGCCGCCTCCATGAGCGCCACGGGCGACCCCTCCACGCGCGCGCCCACGCGCCGGCTCGGCTGCGCGAGGACGGCGGCCACCCGCAGGAGGGCGTCGCGCTGGGGGGGGGCGAGGTGCCCGAGCAGCTGCGCGGGGAGGGCGTGGCGGGCGATGAGCCCCTCTAGGCGCGCGCGCTCGGGGCCCTCGCCGGCCGCCAGCCACAGCACCCCCGCGCGCGCCTCGGCGGGCAGGGCGGCGAGCGCCTCGGCGAGCACGTCGAGCCCCTTGAGGGGGGTGAGGCGCCCCACGGTGGCGATGACGAGGCGCCCGCCCGCCCGCGCCCGCAGCGCCTCCTCGTAGCGCGCGCAGGGGCGCGGGGCGTCGACGCCCATCGGCAGGACGGCGCCTTGTGCCTGGAGGGGCGCGCCGAGCAGCCCCTCAAAGCGCGCGCGCAGGTCGTCGCTCACGAAGCAGAGCGCCCCCCCCGCCCGCGCCGCCCGCCCGTCGATGAGTCGCGCGAGGGCGCGCCCACCCGGGAGGGTCTCGAGGAGCGCCACGTCCCCGCCATGCGCGTAGGACACGTGCGCGGCGGGGCCGCGGGCGGGGAGCAGGGCGCAGGGGAGGAGCCAGTGCGCCACGCGCGCCCCCGCGGCGCCCCCCGCGGCGCCCCCCGCGGGCGGCGCCCGCTCCGCGGCGAGGGCGCGGGCGAGGGAGAGGGCGGAGAGCGGCGCGGCGGCGAGGGCGGCGGCGGGGTGGCGCTGGAGCCAGTCGGGGGCGCCCCCCGCGCCGCTCAGCCCCCCAAAGGCGCGCGCGGCGCGCAGGGGGAAGCCGTAGAGGGGGCAGCGCGCGAGGGGGGCGGCGGAGGGGCCGAGGCACACCACGCGCGGCGCCCAGCCGGCCTCGGCGAAACGGGCGTTGAGGTGCGCCACAAAGCTCCCCGCGGCGTCGTGGGGCGCGCGGGGGTAGCTCGTGGTGAGGCAGAGCAGGGGGGCGGGGGGGGGCGCCTCACGCACGCGCCGCCCCCGCCCCGCGCCCCCCGCGGCGCAGGCGGCGCGCCGCCCCCCGCGCCAAGATCCACAAGATGGGCAGGATCACGCGCGGAATCGAGAGCTTGGAGACCTCGCTGCCGTAGATGGGCGTCACCGGCACCGTCGCCACCCGCGCCCCCGCCTCCGACAGCCGGAGCAGGAGGTCGTTGGGGAAGCCGTAGCGGGGGTAGAGCGCGTCCACGGGCAGGGCGCTGAGGAGCGAGAGGCGCAGCGCGGTGTAGCCGCACTGGGCGTCGGTGAGCGCGGGGAGGCCCGCCACGAGCCCCGTGAGGAGCGAGAGCGCGCGCCCGCCCCAGTAGCGCGCCGCGGGCATGCGCGCGCGCACCTCGGGGTGGCTAAAGCGCTCCCCCTTCACGTAGTCGGCGCCGGCGTCGAGGGCGCTGAGGAGGCGCCCCATCTCGCCGGGGTCCATCTGCGCGTCGGCGCCCACCACCACCGCCACCGCCGCGCCCAGGCGCGCCGCCTCGGCGTAGCCGGTGAGGATGGCGCGCCCCACGCCGCCGTTGCGGGGCAGCGTGAGCACGTGCAGGCGCGTGTGCGCCCCCCCCACCCCCCCCGCGCAGGCGAGCGCCGCCGCCCGGGTGCCGTCGTCGCTGGCGTCGTCCACCACCACCACCTCGTCCACCCACGCCGGCAGGCCGCGCAGGGTGGTGGGCAGGAGGCGCTCCTCTCGGTAGGCGGGGATGACCACCGCCACGCGCGCCCCCCCCCACATCAGCCGCGCCCGCGCCCCTCGAGGACGCCGAGGACGCGCGCCGTCACCGCCGCCGGCGTGAGCCCAAAGCGCTCCGCGAGCGCCTCCATGGGCGCTGAGGCCCCAAAGGTGTCGATGCCCACGCAGAGGCCGTCGAGGCCCACGAGCGCGCGCCAGGGCAGCGCGCTGCCCGCCTCCACCGACACGCGCAGCCCCGCGCCGAGCACGCGGTCGCGGTAGGCGGCGTCCTGCGCGAGGAAGCGGTTGACGCTCGGCATCGACACCACGCGCGCGGCGCGGCCCGCCGCGCGCAGGCGCGCCGCCACCTCCACGCAGAGCGACACCTCGGAGCCGGTGCCGATGAGCGTGACCGCGCTCGCGCCCGCGCCCGCGCCCGCGCCCGCGCCCGCCTCCGCCCCCGCCTCCTCGAGCACATACCCGCCGCGCCACACGTCCTCTGGCGCCGCGCCGGGCGCGCGGGTGAGGGCGGGGAGGTCCTGGCGCGTGAGCATCATCGCCGTGGGACCCGCGGCCCTCGTGAGCGCCCACGCCCACGCCATCGCCACCTCCACGCCGTCGGCGGGGCGCCAGTCCTCGCAGCCGGGAATCAGGCGGAGCGCCCAGGCGTGCTCCACGGGCTGGTGGGTGGGGCCGTCCTCGCCCAAGAAGACGCTGTCGTGCGAGAGCACGAAGGCGCTCGGCACGTGGCTGAGCGCCGCCACGCGGATCGTGGGGCGCAGGTAGTCGCTAAAGACCAGGAAGGTGCCGCAGAACCCCTGCAGCCCGCCGAGGCACAGCCCGTTGACCACGGCGCCCATGGCGTGCTCGCGGATCCCAAAGTGAAGCTGGCGCCCGACGGGGGAGAGGGAGGGGTGGCGGCGGGGGTCGCCGAAGGGGGCGGGGGCGGCGAACGTGAGGCCGTTGGAGCCGCTGAGGTCGGCGGAGCCGCCCACGAGGCGCGGCAGGAGCGCGAACGCCTCCTTGAGCGCCGCGTTCGACAGCTTGCGCGTGGCGCCCCCCGCCGGCGTCCGCGCGAGCAGCGCCGCCGTGAGCGCCTCGGCGTCAGCGTCGGTCATGGGCGCGAGCAGCCCCTCCGCCACGCGCGCCGCCGCCGGGCGCGCCGCCGCCCACGCCGCGCGCGCCCGCTCCCACTCCGCGCGCGCCGCCACCTTGAGGGCGCGACTCTCGGCGAAGTGCGCGCGCGCCTCCTCGGGGAGCGCGAAGGGGTCGTGCGCCCAGCCGAGGGCGGCGCGCGTGGCGGCGAGCTCGGCGGCGCCGAGCGGGGAGCCGTGGCAGGCGCTCGTGTTGGCCTTCTTGGGGCTGCCGTAGCCGATCTGGGTGCGGCAGATGAGCAGCGTGGGGGCGGCGTGGCGGGCGGCGCGCAGGGCGCCGAGGGCGGCGGCGAGGGCGGCGGGGTCGTGCCCGTCCACGCGCTCCACGCGCCAGCCGAGCGCCCCAAAGCGCCCCGCCACGTCCTCCGACCACGCGAGGGCGGTGTCGCCGTCGATGGAGATGCGGTTGTCGTCGTAGACCCACAGCAGCTCGCCGAGTCCCCAGTGCCCCGCGAGGGCCGCGGCCTCGTAGCTCACCCCCTCCATCAGGTCCCCGTCAGAGCAGAACACCACCGTGCGCGCGTCGCGCCAGGGGTGCTCCTCGCCGCCCCCCGCCGCCAGGATGTGCTCGTGGCGGACGCGGGCGGCGAGGGCGAGCCCCACCGAGGTGGCGCAGCCGTGCCCGAGGGGCCCGGTGGTGACCTCCACGCCGGGGGTGAAGCCCGCCTCGGGGTGGCCGGGGGTGCGGGAGTCGAGCTGGCGGAAGGACTCGAGGTCGGCGCGGGTGAGGCCGGCGTCGTACAGGTAGAGGAGCGTGTAGAGGAGCGCGGAGGCGTGCCCGCAGGAGAGCACGAAGCGGTCGCGGGCGCTCCAGGTGAGGTCGCTGGGGTCAAAGCGGAGGGCGTGGTGCCAGGTCGCCACGGCGGCGTCGGCGAGGCCCATAGGGGCGCCGGGGTGCCCCGATTGCGCGCGCTCCACCACCTCGGCGGCGGTGACGCGGAGGGCGTTGGCGGCGATCTGGGCGCGGGCGGGGGTGAAGGCGGCGTGGCTCATGCTCTCGTCTCCTCAGAGGGCGGCGCTCGGGCGAGCGGCGGCGGGGGCGCGTGGGCGCACACTACAAGATCGCGACTGATTTTCAAGGCGCGGCGCGCGGCAGCGAGGGGCGGCGCGCCGCCCGCGCGCGCAGCGCCCTCTAAAGCACTTGCGCCCTCACGCCTCCTCGCCCATATAGCATGAGCACGCATGAGCACGGC
>VGTA01000222.1 GCA_016874875.1 Deltaproteobacteria bacterium
CCCTCCAGCGCCGCCCCCTCACGCGCCGCCCCCTCAAGCGCCGCCCCCTCAAGCGCCGCCCCCTCAAGCGCCGCCCCCTCAAGCGCCGCCCCCTCAACCTCGCCCGCCGCGCCCTCCTCAGGAGGGGGGGCGGGCTGGGGCTGAGCGCTGAGGGCCTCGGCGCGGGCGCGGCGCTGAAGGTGCTGAAGCGGGGAGAGGGTGGGGGCGGGGCCGTCGGGGAGGTTGGCGATCACCGTAGCGAGCTGCGTGAAGAACTGCTCAAAGGAGTCGGGGTCGATCACCTCGTAGGTCTTGGCGCGGCGCTTGCCCTCCGTCACCGTGCGCTCCTGCACCCACCCCTGACGCACGAACCACTGCAGCGCGTTGGCGAACGTGACGGTGGAGGAGGCCTCCGCGCGCCGAATCTCGCCATGCAGCACCGCCAGCTCCGCTTGGTCGCTCGCCATCCTCACCCACGCCTTCGCCTCGGTGGGACTCTGGGCGGTCCCCTTGAGCGTGTGCGCCGCCACCCAGTAGCACTCGAGCAGGTGCCGCAGGGCGCTGCTCAGCGTGAGCGCCTCCTCCTCCATCTCTTGGCGAATCACGTAGCGGGGCTCGCCCGCGCCCGGCTCCTCCTCGATCAGCCCTACCGCGCAGAGCGTCGTGAGCAGCTCGCTGATGATCTGCGCGAAAGGCTTGTCGTTGCGGTAGATGAACTCGAGCTTCAGGAGCTCGCTGAGCCACCGCGACTCCGCCTTGAGCGCGCCGAAGCCTAGCCCCTCCGGGTGACTCGCCACCACCGTGCACACGATCACCTCCGGCGCGATCAGCCCCAGAATCCCGTTGCGGTAGTAGTCGAGCTCGATGCGGCTCTTGTTGGGGACCACATACATCACCTGCGCCCCGCGCTCCACCCGCTCGATGAGCCTCCTCAGCAGCGCCAGCGCCTCATCGGTGAGCGCGTTGAGCGCCTCGCCGCGCGCGCGGAAGCCCGCCGCGCGCCCCTCGGCGTCGGCGGCGCGCAGGGGGGCCTCGCTCCGCGCGAGCGCCTGCTTGATCGAGCGCGACAGGCGCGCCCCGCGGGCCTCCGCCAGCGCCACGATGAAGCCCGACAGCCGCGTCAGGCGCTCGTGACTCAGCGCCGGGCGCTCGTGACTCAGCGCCACGAACCCCACCAGCGCCGACGGCGAGATCACCGTCGCCTCCTGGATGCGGTACATCAGGTGGAACGCGAGGCGCTCCGTCTCCACCTTAAAGCGCTCCCCCCCCTTGGGCAGCTCCGGCAGGCCGCGCGCGCGCAGGTACTCCGACAGCCGCACGGGCGGCTCAAAGTGCGCGTAGATGCGCCCGTAGCGCGAGCGGAGCACCTTGCGCGCCGCCAGCACGCCCCCCACGCTCTCCCCCTGCTTCTCGCCCCCCGTGAGCTCCTTGCGGTACGCGTCCGTCTCCACCACGCGCTCGTAGCTCAGATTCACCGGCACGAACTGCAGGTCCTTGTACTCGCCGCGCGTCACCCCCTCGAGCAGCATCGACAGCACGCCCATCTTGGGGGTGATGAGCTTGCCCGTGCGCGTGCGCCCGCCCTCGATGAAGAACTCGAGCGGGTAGCCCTCGTGCACGATCTTCCACACGTAGTGCTTAAAGACCATCTTGTAGAGGTCGAGTCCCACGAAACTGCGGCGCAGGAAGAACGCCCCGGCGTTGCGGAGCAGGGCGCCCACAGGGAAGAAGTTGAGGTTGGCGCCGGCGGCCACGTGGGGCGGCACGAAATCGTGGCGGATGAAGACCCACGACACCACCAGGTAGTCCACGTGACTCTTGTGACTCGGCACCAAGATCAACGGCGCGTCCCAACTCGCGCGCGCCGCCTCCTTCACCCGCCGCACGTCCTCCTCGTTCACCTCCACCCCGCTAAAGACCCGAAAGAACAAGAAATCCAAGAAGTGCGAGATGAGCATCTGCACCACATACTTGGGCTTGGAGGCGATCTCGCCGAGGTAGCGCGCCGCCTTGGCGCGCGCCGCGTCGAGCCCCTCGCCGCTCGCCTCGGCGTAGGAGGCTAGCTCCTGCTTAAAGACCTGCCGCTCTAGGATCTCGTGCGTGAGCTTCTCGGGGGGCTTGACGGGGGGCCCGTGGATAAACATGGCCTCCTTGCCGAGCTGCACGCGCAGCTGGCGGCGGAGCTTGCGCGCCACGCGGGCGTCCGTCCAGTCGCCCTGCGCGTCGAGTATCGCCGCGAGGTCGATGGGCTCGCCCACGCGCACCGAGGCGCGCTTGGCGTACCGCACAAAGTGCACCGCCTTGCGCAGGCGCCCCGCCTCCTCCACGTCGCCAAAGAGGATGTCCATGAGGCTGCGCTGCTGCGAGGGGGGCGCGGGGGGCCAGTGGATGACGAGCGGCACGAGCAGCACGGGGCGCTCGCTGACGCGCTGGAAGCCCACCAGCCCCTCCATGAACGCGGGGCTGACGTTGCGCCCCTGCGTCCAGGTCCGCTCGCGCAAGAAGAGGAGCGCCGCGTCGCCGTGGGCGAGCTGCCCCAAGAAGACCTGCTCGGCGGAGCCCGCCTCGCGGCCCGTGAGCAGCCCCCGCGCCCACTCGCTCAGCCCCCGCAGGAGCGTGAGGTTGACGCCGTTGGCGAAGCGCGCGAGGGGCGCGCCGGCCTTGACGAGCATGTAGTTGAAGGCGAGGTAGTCGAGGAGGCTGCGCGTCCGCAGGATGTAGACCACCTGCCCGCGCTCAGAGAGGGCGCGCAGGCGCTCCCCCTCGCCCTCGGGGAGACTCAGGTGCCGAAAGAGGCGCTCGCTGAGCCGCCTCCACAGGGCGGGCGGGTGGCTGAGCATGGCGCTGCGGTGGAAGGATTTCAAGGGCAGGGCTCCACGGTCAGGGAGGGGTCATCACGAGGGCTTCACCATACCACCATCGCCGCGCGGCGCGCACAGGAAGCGGAAGACCTCCACGATGGCCTCGCGGTCATAGCGGCGCTGCTCCTCGGTGAGCTCCTCGTAGGGGCGCAGGGAGGGGTTGTGCTTGCGCGCGCTGTCCTTCTGCGGCCCGTAGCGCCAGCCGTCGAGGGCGCGCTCGAGCGCCTTGCGGTTGTGCTCGATGGCGGCGAGGCGCTCGAGGTGGGGCTGCGGCGCGGCGGGGTCGTCCTCAAAGGCGCGCACCAGCGCCCGCATGGCCTCGTAGAGGGGCGCGGCGCAGCGCGGCCCGCCCCCCGCGCCCTCCACGCCCCGCTCCACGCCCCGCTCCACGCCGAGCAGGTCGGCGAGCGTGCGCGCCTTGATGTCGTAGTGGTCGATGGCGGAGCGATTCCACTCGCGGCGGGTGGGGCTGAGGTCCTCCCAGTCGAGGTCGCCCTCATACAGATACTCGCCGTCGGCGCCGCGCGCGCGCTGCCCCGACTCCTCGCGCTGCGAGATGTAGCGCTGGTGGAGGGCGCGGGCGGGCGCGTCGAGGGCGTCGAGGCGCTCAAAGGCCTCGGCGTGCGAGCCCACCACGCGCAGCCCGCTCGCCCTCACGAGGCGCTGGTACCCCGACACGTCCGACAGCTCGAGGTACACCTGCGGGCGCAGGTCGAGCATCTCGGCGTGCTCGGTGAGGCGCAGGGCGCGCGCGAGCGCCACGTCGGGGCGCTCGTCGGCGCACAGGGCGGAGCAGGGCCCCGCGTGCTCGCGCAGCGCCTCGAGCGCCTCGAGCTCGGTGGCGAAGTGCTCGATGGTGAACAGCCCGCTCAGGTAGGGGTTGCTCCGGAGGTGCCGCCGGTGCGACAGCAGCCCCGCCGCCGCCTCCCGCTCCGCCGCCGACTCCCCCACCACCAGCAGACGCGTGGGGTGCGCGAGGTAGTGCCCGCTCCGCACCACCTGCGCCACAAAGGACTGCGCGAAACGCGTCCAGCCGTAGACCACCAGCGCCACCCCCACCCCCCCCGGCGCGAGGGGCAGGTGGTCGAGCGGGTAGCGCTTGAGGGCGATGCGCGACGCCACCGCGTCGGCGTTGAGGGCGCGCACCGAGACGCGGGCGGCGTGCAGGGCGCGGTGGTCGAGCAGGCGCGAGAGCACCAGCTCCTGGTCGAGCGACGTGACCTCGATCACCACCTGCAGCGGCGCGAGGGGGCGGCGGCGCGCCTGGGCGGAGCGCGCCTCCTCCGCCACGCGCGCCGCCCGCGCCGCCTGCACCCGCCCGAGCAGCCCGATGAGGTCGCCGAGGGTGGGCGCCGCCCCCTCGAGCAGCACCACCCGCGCCGCGGTGGCGAGGCTCAGCTTGACGAGGGCGTCCTCGTCCTGCAGGGGCAGGCGCGTGATAAACATGTCGCGCTCCACCGTCTTGCGCAGCGACAGCAGCTCCTCCGTGCTCTGCACCACGCACACCATATCCCCCAGCCGCTCCTCCCCCCAGATGCGCCCGGCGCTCTCGAGCAGCGGGCGCAGCGACGCCGCGGGCCCCACGCACACCGTGTGCGCCGCTAGCCCGCGCGGCAGGTAGCCGTCCACCACCCGACTCACGCCCACCTTGGCGAGCTCCGAGATCACCGCCAGGAGCGCGCCGGCGATCATCATCAGCCCCCCCACCGCGAACAGACTCCCCACCACGCGGCGCGTGAGGGGGCGCTCGTCGAGGCTGATGAAGCCGGGGTCGATCAGGTGCGACCACGCCCACCACACCGCCTCATCAAAGCTCAGCGGCGCGCGCGTCTCGGGGTCAAAGGGCAGGTGGGAGGCCAGCGCGGCGCCCACGAGCACGTAGGCCAGCATCGCCAAGAGGGTCACGGCGACCTTGTAGCGCAGGCGCGAGAGGGGCCCGTTGAGGAGGCGCGAGAGGCGGCTGAGCAGCGCCGAGCGCGTAAAGAGGCGGCTGGGGACGAGCGACACGATGGACTCCTGAGGGCGCCGAGCGCCGCGGCGCGGGGGGGCTAGACCCGCCAGGTCTCCCCCGCCTCCAGCAGCGCCTGCATGGACGGGCGCCCGCCGGCGCGCGCGCGCGCCTCGTCGAGCTGCGCGGCGAGCTGCTCCTCGTAGGTGGGGCGAGGGCGCTCATAGAGGACGCCGAAGGCGGCGGGGAGCTCGGGGGCGCTCAGCTCGGCGAGGAGCTGCGCGGCGACGAGGTTGTCGGGCCTGTGCACGTAGATCGCCTCGAGCCCCACCTCCGCCACGCGCGCCACCCGAAACGATAGCCGCTCCGCGTCAAAGACGAGCCCCAGCTCCCGCTCGGCCCCAAAGAGCGCCGGCTGCCCCGCCGCCAGGTGCACCTGCCGCTCCGCCTTCACCTTGCGGTCGGTGATGCCCTCAAAGGCGCCGTCGTTGAAGATGTTGCAGTTCTGCAGAATCTCCACGAGCGCCGTGCCCTTGTGGGCGGCGGCGGCGGCGAGGGTGTCCTGCAGGTGCTTGGCCTCGATGTCGATGGAGCGCGCCACGAACGACGCGCGCGCGCCGAGGGCGAGGGCGAGCGGGTTGAAGGGCTCCTCGATGGAGCCCATCGGTGACGATTTGGTGCGCTTGCCCTGCTCGGAGGTGGGGCTATACTGGCCCTTGGTGAGGCCGTAGATGCGGTTGTTGAACAGCAGCACCTTGATGTCCACGTTGCGGCGCAGCAGGTGGATGAGGTGATTGCCGCCGATGGAGAGGGCGTCGCCGTCGCCCGTGATGAGCCACACGCTCAGCTCCGGGCGCAGCGCCTTCACCCCCGTCGCCACGGCGGGGGCGCGGCCGTGGATGGTGTGGAGGCCGTAGGTGTTCATGTAGTACGGGAAGCGACTCGAGCAGCCAATGCCGCTCACGAACACAAAGTCCTCGCGCGGGATGCCCAGGGAGGGCAGCACCTTGTGCACCTGGGCCAGAATCGAGTAGTCGCCGCAGCCGGGGCACCAGCGCACGTCCTGGTCGGTCTGGAAGGATTTCGCGGTGAGGGCGGCGGCGTCGGTGGGCGGCAGAGAGGGGTAGAGGGGGTTCTGGCTCACTGGGGCGACTCCATATTAGAGGGGCTCTGCGCGGGGCTCTGCGCGAGGGCGACGAGCTCGCCCACCTTAAAGGGCTTGCCCTGCACCTTGGGCGCCGACTCCACGCGCGCGGCCACCGCGGCGGGGAGGCGGGCGCGCAGCAGGAGGGCGAGCTGCCCGAGGTTGAGCTCGGGCACCACTACGCGCCCAAAGCCCTCGAGGCGGGCGGCGAGGTCAGCGGGGAG
>VGTA01000223.1 GCA_016874875.1 Deltaproteobacteria bacterium
AAAATCGCTCACACTGCCCCCGTTCGTCCGTCTCCCCCATCGAGGTCATTGAGGTGCCGCCCTTATGAGATTCTTCCCCCCCTCTTTCCCGCGGGGCGCTGCGCGGCGCCTGCTCGCCGCGCTCTCGCTGCTCGTGGCGGCGTCCTGCGCGGAGCCCGTCAAGGACATCAACCGCGTGCAGCCCAACCTCTTGGCGAAGCGCGACCTCGAGGGTGAGTGGTACATGCTCCAGACGGTGGTGGACGTCCCCGCCACCTCCTACTTCACCTTTATCGGCGAGACGTCGGTGATGGAGCGCGTGCGCTGGGAGGTGCAGGAGGACCTCCTCATCGCCTATCGCAGCTATGAGCGCGTGCGGGGGTCGGGCGCGCCCACGACGCAGGTGCCCTTTGATGGCAAGGAGAGTCCCATCGCCGCCTATCGCGTGCAGGGGCATGTGGATATCCGCCGCGAGTACAACAGCTCCACCGGGGAGCAGAGCAACGTCATCTCCGAGAACACCGCCGACCGCCCGTGGTTCGAGCGCGACTATGTGCGCGTGGACTGGTCGGCGAGTCTGATTCCCAACTTTGAGATGATCGCCCCCACGCTCTCGATCACGCCCTCGTACTTTGAGCCCAACGAGAAGGACAGCCCCAGCGCCCTCTACCGCGAGGAGGACGAGGGGGGGCTGATGCGGTACTTTGACGTGACGGGGCGCTACATGGTGGAGCCCGACGAGGACGGCTGCATCTACGCGATGTACTATCTGGCGGTGGGCGACTGCGCGTCCGCCGAGATCAGCATCCGCACCTCGTTCTCGCGCGTGCCCGCCCAGAGCACCTACGAGCCCTTCCAGTACGACGACCCGCTGATGAGCCGCTTTGGCTACTTCCGCAACGAGTACTACGAGTACGACGAGCAGCGCGGGGCGCGCGACGCGGGGCGCCGCAACCTCATCAACCGCCACGACGTGTGGGAGCGCTCGTATGACGAGGCGGGGCGGCTGATTCCGGTGGCGGAGCGCGTGGCTAAGGCGATCCCGTATTACCTCAACGACCCCTTCCCCGAGGAGCTCCGCGGCGCGGCGCAGGAGACGATGCGTCAGTGGAATGAGGCCTTCGTGCGCGGACTCGGGGCGCTCAGCGACAAGGCGCTCTCGGCGGTGGAGCGCGTGGACGGGGTGCCGCAGGTGCTGTTGCTCTGCAGCAACCCCGTGCGCGAGGGCGAGCCCGCCGCCTGCGGCCCCGCCGGCACCGCGCGCCGCATGGGCGACCTCCGCTACTCCACCCTCCACTGGGTGGACACCCACACCATGGAGGGGCTGCTCGGCTACGGCCCCGCCGCCACGGACCCGATCACCGGCGAGATCGTCTCCGGGAAGGCGTACGTGTACGGCGCCGCCGTCAACGTCTACGCGAGCTACGCCCTCGACGTGATCCGCTACTTTAGCGACCAGACCACCCTCGGGGAGCTGATCAACGGCGACAGCTTCAGCGACGCGCTCTTGGCGCGCCTGAGCGGGCGCCCCCTCGACGAGGGGCGCCCGCGCCACGCGGCGCAGGCGATCGAGACCTTCTCGCTCAAGGACGCGCGCGCGCAGGCGCGCCCTCGCCTCGCGGGGCGCCGCAACGCCCGCGCCGACCTCACGCCCCACGACAGCGCCGCCATCGAGTCGCGCATCGCCGAGGCGAGCGCCCGCCGCCCGAGCCCCGTGAACGCCGAGGTCAAGCGCGCCCTCGAGGCGCGCGCGGGGCGCCCGTGGGAGGACCTCCCCGACGCCCTCAAGCGCCTCGGGCTCACCCTGAGCCCCGAGCGCCTCAAGCGCATCCAGGACCGCCGCAAGCGCGCCATCGCCCGCACCGCCGACCTCGCCGACATGCTCGCCCCCGACGTGGCGGGCATCGTGAAGCGCTACGCCGACCGCTATGACCCCTCCAAGGACGATGAGCTGTGGCGCGACCTCCGCGCGGAGGTCTTTGCGTCGGTGGCGGAGCACGAGGTGGGGCACACCGTCGGCCTGCGCCACAACTTCCAGGGCAGCTACGACAGCGTCAACTACCCCGACGAGTACTGGGCGCTCCGCGCCGAGAGCCTCGCCCCCGTGGAGGACGTCGGCGGGTTCTTTCGACAGAACCGCCTCACGCAGGCCCAGAGCGACGGGGCGATGCGCCAGATGCAGTACTCGTCGATCATGGACTACGGGTTCGCGTGGCAGAGCGACCTCAACGGGCTCGGCAAGTACGACGAGGCGGCGATCATCTTTGGCTACACGTCGCACCTCGCGCCGGTGGAGGGCTGCGAGCCCACGCCGGGGCGCGCGGACGAGTGCGCGCGCCCGGTGCGCGGGCTCGTGGAGGTGTTCAAGAAGACGCGCGGTGAGCTCGGCTGCGCGGGCCACATGCTCGACCCGCTCACCGCCGCCGAGCGCGCGGCGGGGGGGCCCGCCTTTGAGTGCGACCTCCCGGGCGTGTCGGCGCCCAAGCGCGAGTACGCGCGCGACCGCCTCGACACGTCGGGGCCGAGCGTGTCGTTTGAGGGCTTCACGCTCGACGACCCAGGGCTGCCCTCGATCTCGCTCCTAGAGCGCTACCACTACACCTCGTTCGCGCAGGCGCTCCCGGGCCTCGAGGACCTCACGGCGAGCGGGCGCGAGCTGATGCTCTATGAGGATTTCTTGGCGCAGCGCGGGCAGGAGCGCTTCGCCGACCGCAAGCTCCGCGTGCCCTACCTGTTCTGCTCCGACGAGTGGGAGTCCGCCCTCATCAGCTGCCACATGTACGACCACGGCGCCGACCCCTACGAGCTCACGCAGAGCCGCCAGTACAGCTACCAGGCCTACTACCCCTTCGTGAACTTCCGCCGCGACCGCCCCGAGTTCGAGGTGTGGGACCCCCTGTTCAACTACTTCTATCGCGACTTCTTGCCCCTCAGCGACATCTTCCAGGGCTGGTACATCGCCCCCTACGGCTTCGACGACCTGTTCGACACGAGCTACGAGGCCGCCATCTCGGCGGGGGTGAATCTGCTGATGAGCGTGCTCGCCACCCCCACGCACGGCACCTTCTGCGAGAACGCGCAGGGGGAGCTGGTGTACGTGGGCGACAACCCCGTGCTGCAGAACGAGGCGCGCGAGCAGCCCGACTGCAAGGAGGGCGGGCGCCTCATCTACCTCCCCCCCGGCGAGGGCCGCCGCCACTTCTCCACCTACGACCCGGAGTCCGGGTACCAGTTCGAGCTCAAGCCCGAGGAGGCGGGGCACTACTGGGCGACGCTGGCGGCGGTGTGGACGCTCTTTGACACGGAGGCGTACCTGATCGGGCTCGACGGGGACGCGGGGGTGTACGCGATCGGCTTCTTTGACTGGTTCGACGACGTGTTCTTCAAGTCTTTCGGTGATATCCTCACGGACGACTACAAGGCGTTTGGGCCGCGCGCGCTGCCCGTGAGCGAGGGGGCGACGCCGGGGCAGCCGCGCCTCGCGCGCCTCCAGTACATGACGCCCTCGCCCTTCTACGGCTACGACCCCCTCACGGGCCGCCCCGCCGAGGACCCCACGGCGGGCCCGGCGGCGGGGCCGACGGGGCTGTGCGAGCCCTGCGAGTCCAACGACGAGTGCGCGGGCTACACGGGGTTCGTGGGGGGCGTGTTCTGCGGGGAGCTCGAGAGCGGGGACCTCGCGTGCCTGCAGGACTGCAGCGACGGCCCCGAGCGCTGCCCTGAGGGCACCGAGTGCGACGAGGCGCTCAACTGCGTGCCCGGCCCCGCGATCAACGCCTGCGTGCCCCTCGCGGGCGCCTGCGGCGCCGACCACCCGCTCGGGCGCTGCCCCGCCGGCAGCACCTGCCGCGACGGCGAGTGCTACGCGCCGCCGGAGGCGCTCGTGGTGCAGAGCGACCCCACCTTCATGATCAAGACCGACGTGTTCTGGTACGGCTTCATCTACACCACCTCGTCGTTCAGCACCCGCTTCAACGACCAGCTCAACGTGTTCCGCCCCGGCACGCCCGGCGAGGTGGCGCTGGCCCCCGGCGCCGACGCGGAGCAGGTGAGCTTCACCGACCCCGAGTCGGGAATCACCTACGCCGCCGTGCAGGCGCGCTGCGCCATCAACGCGCCCGCCGGGTCGGTGGGGCTGTGCGGCTCCTGCGACAGCAACGAGGACTGCGCGGGCTTCGAGGAGGGGGGCTACGGCGAGGTGTTCTGCGTGGACCTCGACGGCTCAGGGCGGGGCGTGTGCATCCAGGACTGCACCGAGGACGAGGCGCTGTGCGGCGGCGCCACGGCGTGCGACGCCGAGACGGGCAACTGCCTGCCCCGCGACGGCGCGTGCGACGGCGCGCCCGGCTACGCCCCCCTCGCCCCGCAGTGCCGCCTCTCGGGCGGCGCCGCCTCGATGGCGGCGCGCATGGTGCGCCGCGGGCGGGAGCTGGCGGAGGCGTATGAGGAGGCCACGGACACCTACGTGAACTTCAGCGGCGACGACCAGGCGGCGTATGACGCGGCCGTGAGCCGGTACTACCGCGACAGGTTCTATCTGCGGAGCCACGTGGAGCTGATCGAGACGCTGCGCGCGACCTACGACATCTTCGGCAAGGTGTTCTGAGCGGCCCCATGCACACCCTCCCGCTCCAGCGCCCCCTCAACGCGCTCATCGTCCCGCTCCGCACGGACCTCGGCGTCCGGCGCTTCCTGCTCGACAGCGGCTGCCCCGTCAGTTTCGCCGAGCGCGCCACGCGCGTCCTCGCTGGAGACGAGGGCTGGTCCGCCACCCGCGACCTCCCGCTGCGGCGCGCCCCCTTCTCGCTCCACCCGCTGAGCGAGCGGCTCGGCGTGCCCCTAGAGGGCTTCATCGGCGCCGCCGACCTCATCGCCGCCGGCGCCCTTGAGCTGAGCTGGGAGGAGCGCGCCCTCACGCTCAGCGGCGCGCCGCGCGCGGCGGGGCTCACCGGCGCGGGCGCGAGCCACCACGCCCTCACGCGCGCCCTCTGCTTCTTCACCCTCCGCGGCGCCCTAGACGGCCGCGCCCCGCTGGACCTGTTCATCGACCTAGGGGCCCGCTTCATCAACCTCCAGCCCCCGCAGGTCCCCCGCGCCCCCAGCGCGCCCCTGCACCGCCTCCACGTCCACACGCCCCACGGCGTCGCCACCCACGAGGTGAGCGCCGCCCACGCCCTCACCCTCCCCGCCCGCGCGGGCGACGTGCGCGCCGAGGGGCTCTGCGTCGCCACCGGCGCCCCGCCGATGTTCCCGCCCATCCTCGGCGTGGAGTGGCTCTCGCGCCAAGCCGCCCGCTTTGACTTCACGGGCCCCGCCCCCGCGCTCACCCTCGCCCCCCCCCCCCCCCCCCCCCCCCCCCCCGGGGGGGGGGGCCCCCCCCCGGGGCGGGGGGGGCCCCGGGCGGCGGCCCGCCCCCCCCCCCCCCCGGCGCCCCCCCCCCCCCCCCCTCCCCCCCCCCCCCCCGCGGGGGGGGGGCCCCCCCCCCCCCCCCCCCCCTTTCCCCCCCCCGGCCCCCCCCCCCGCCCCCCCCCCCCCCCCCCCCCCCCCCCGCCGCGCGCCCGGGGTGGGAGGAGCTCTCCGAGGGGCTGTGGGGGCCGCCGTTCGCGGTCATCTTCAACCCCCTCGACGTGGACACCCCCGACCGCCCCTTCATGCTCATGCCCCTCCCGGGGCGCGCGCTGCCGAGCGGTCTGCGCCCCTTGACCCCCTATCGCCTGCGCGGGTTTGAGGTGCCCGCGGGGGCGGAGGGGGTGAACGCGCTGCATGATCGCCTCTGGCTCCCCGCCCCCGCCCCCGAGGCGCTCTCGCCGCTCGTGTTGGAGGGGCCCGGGGGGGGTGAGGTGGCGCGGGGGGCGCTGTTCGAGTAAGGGGGGGCTGTTTGAACGGCAGGTCGTCTCGCCGTGCTCTGCACGCGCCCTCCCCCGCCCCCCGCTGACGCCGCTGGCGTTTGCGCTGCGCTTGCGGACGGCTGCGGGCTATGTTTTGTTTTGATGGGTTGAGTTTTCTTTATTGTTTATAGGTGTTTGTGTTGTTGTTTGTGTTGTCTGGTTTGGGGGTGTTTGGAGCGATTTGGTGTTCGGTGGGCTGTGTTGAGGGCGGGGGCGTGAGGTGCTTCTGAGGGGGGTGAGCTGAGGGAGGGGGGCGTGGAGAGCCCTGTGGTC
>VGTA01000224.1 GCA_016874875.1 Deltaproteobacteria bacterium
CGGCGGGCAGCGCGACGCGCGCCGCGCCCTCAAGGGCGCCGCGCGCCTCGGGGGCGCCCACGAGCGCGACGGCGGGCGCGCCCCCGAGCGCGCCCCCGAGCGCGCCCCCGAGCGCCCCCCCGAGCGTCCCCCCGAGCGCGCCCGAGCGCGCCGCCCACGCCGCCGCCCAGGGCTCAAGCGCCCCCGCCAGCGCCTCAAGGCGCTCCGCGCGCCCCGCGCCCCTGAACCAGCGCAGCGCGCGCCACTGCGCCCCTGGGCTGAGCGCCGCTGCGGTCACCGCCCTCTCCCCACCCCGCCCCCCGCGCCGGGCAAAGGCGCCGCGCCGCCCCGCGCCCCCGCCCCCGCGCCGGGCGGCCCCTCTGAGTCAAAGAGCGACATCTGCTCTGTGTCCTCCGCGGGCGCGGGCTCATGCAGGGCGGGGGAGTCCACCTCGGCGAGACCCACGCCGAGGAGCGACGAGCTCAGGCGGGCGGCGTCCACGCGCGTGGGCTCGGCGAGGGCGGCGGCGGTGAGGGAGTCGGCGGCGGACTCGGCGGCGGACTCGGCGGCGGACTCGGCGGCGGACTCGGCGGCGGACTCGGCGGCGGACTCGGCGGCGGACTCGGCGGGGCCCTCCTCACCCTCCTCCGCCGCCGCCCCCGCCCGCAGCGCCGCCGCCACGATGAGCTCCACGTCCTCCCCGAGCTCCTCGGGGGACTCCGCCGCCCCCGCCTCGGGCGTCGCGCCGCCCGCGCTCGCCGCCCGCGCCGCGAGGTCGTCGAGCAGGCGCGCGAGCGCGCTCACCCCGATGGCGCCCTTGTAGACCAAGAGGGCGCTGGGCAGGTCGCCCTCTAGGGCCCGCTCGCTCACGCGCAGGCGGGAGCTCACGGCGAACACCACCGGCTCGCGCATACCCGCGCGCACCCACTCCACGCGCCGCCACACCGCCTCGCGGTTCCAGTAACCCATCACCTCGAGGTACACGCGGTGGGGGTGGTCGGGGTGCGAGAAGACCAAGTCGGGCACGCACACGCCCCCCTCCCCCGGCAGGTGGATGATCTTGCTGGCGCGGCGCGCCCGCCAGGGCGTCTTGTGCTTCTTGAGCTGCGTGAGGAGCGCCACCACCTCCTCTGGCAGGTCCACCTCCTCCCCCTCCGCGCTCGCCTCGCGCACCCCCGCCGCCGCAAATCGGAGCAGGTCGCGCTCCTTGCCCCACATCACCTGCGCCGTGAGACTCCAGCGGTCGCAGCGGCGCAGGGCGGGCAGCAGCATCGCCAGCTGCAGCCCGTACTTGGTCACCGCCTGAAACAGCGAGTGCGGACCGCTGATCTGCACCTCGTAGCCGTCCTCCTCGCGCGCGCCGGGCGTGACCACGCAGAGCAGGCGGCGGAACTTCATCTGGCGGAAGAGGTAGCGGTAGGTGGCCGCGCTCGCGCAGTACACCTGCACCGTCAGCTCCGTGGCGCGCAGCAGGACCGCCTGCTCCTGCGCGAGCTCGTACTCGCTGAGGAGCACCTGCGGCGGCGCGGGGGTGAAGCGCACGAGGCGCTGCCCGCCGCGGAGGTCGCCGAACAGCACGTCGTCGATGCGGTAGATGTCGAGCTCGAGCGCCGACGCCACCTCGATCAGCACGTCCTCGCGCTTGAGCAGCGCCCCGTCCGGCAGCGCCGCCCGCATGCGCGAGGCGGCCTGGAACACCTGCGCGCGCAGCGCCGCCACGTCCACCGCCTCGGGGCTGGTGAACTCGCAGCGGTCAAAGAGCATCTTCTTGAGCCCCTCCGCTACGCGCGCGAGGTGGCTCGGCAGCACCACGTCGGCGGCGAGCGCCTCGAGCTCCTCGCGCCGCTCGCGCGCGCCGGCGGCGAGCAGCTGACTCACCTCGCCGATATAGCTCAGCAGCAGCCCGCGGTCGAGCGGCTTGAGCGGCGTCAGCTCGAGCTCCCCGCCGCGCCGGCGGGCGCGGATGTGGTCCACGCTCAACATCCACGCCCCCCCCCCCGCGCCGCGCGGCGCCCCCCCGTGACCCTGCTAGCGGTAGGCATTGTGCTCTCTCCTGCGCGCGCTCGTGTACGCCTCTGAGGTGTCGGCGGCGATCAGCTCGTAGAGCACCGCCTGCTTGTCGTCGCCGCGGCGCAGGATGCGCCCGAGGCGCTGCACGTGCTCGCGCACCGAGCCGCTCCCCGAGATCACGATCGCCACGTTGGCGTCCGGCACATCCACGCCCTCGTTGAGCACCTTGGACGTCACCACCGCCCGGTAGCGCCCCGCCGAGAAGCCCTCGAGCACCTCTACGCGCTCCGAGGGCTTGGTCTGGTGCGTGATCACGGGGACCAGGAAGCGCTGCGCCACCTCGTAGGCGGTGTCGTTGTTCTGCGTGAACAGCAGCGTCTTGTCGCGGCGGTGCTGGTGCAGCAGGCGCTCCACCATGGCGAGCTTGGAGGGCGCGGCGAACGCCAGCTGCTTCTGGCGCAGGAACGCGCGCATCGCCCGCCGCCCCTGCGCGCTGCGCGCCGACTTCATCACGAACTCCGACCAGCCGCTCGGGCTGCTCAGGCGGATCCCCTGACTCACGATAAAGTCTTTGTAGATGGCGCGCTCGCGCAGGTAGTCGGCGCGCTCCTCCTCGGTGAGCTCGATGACCACCTGGTGCGTGCTGTAGTCGGCGAGGTAGTCCCCGGCCAGCTCCACCACGTCGCGGCGGTACACCACCGGCCCGATCAGGTCGTCGAGGGCGAGGTGGCGCCCATCGGCGCGCTCGGGCGTGGCGCTCAGCCCGAGGCGGTAGGGGGCGAGGCAGGAGCGGGCGGCGAGGCTGTAGGTGTCGCTCGGGAGGTGGTGGCACTCATCAAAGATGACCAGCCCGTAGCGGTCCCCGAGGTGCTCCATGTGGTTATAGGCGGAGTCGTAGGTGATCACCGTGAGCGGCTGCGGGTTATAGTCACCCCCGCCGATGGCGCCCACCGGGTGCGAGAAGCCCTCCGCGAGCGCCTGGTACCACTGGCGCACCAGCTCGAGGGTAGGCACCACCACCAGCGCGCTCCGCGCCACCGCCTCGATGGCCATCATGGCGAGATACGTCTTGCCCGCCCCCGTGGGCAGCACCACCACCCCCTGCCGGCGCGGGAGCCAGGCGTCGAGCGCCTCCTGCTGGTAGGGGCGCGGCGGGCGTGGGGCGGTGATGCCGCCGTCGAGCACCTCGTAGCGGCGCGCGTCGTCCTGGTAGGGCACGCGCCGGCGCACGAGCGACATCACCACGTCCGGGTAGTAGAGCGCGGGGCAGCGGTGACTCGCGGAGCGGATGTCCCACTCCACCGGCTTGGGCAGCGACGCGGGGTCATCGAGGCCGCGGATCTCGAGGGTGCCCGCGTGGAAGGTGATCCTGATCATCTGCGCTCCTCGCGCGCCCCGCCGCGCGGGCGTGGTTGTCTTATCAAGGGCTGTGTGCTAAGAGGTGCCCGCGTCATGTCGCGCACACGCACGCGCCTCTGCGCCTGCTCCACACGCTCGCGCGTCCATAATAGGGGTCCGCACAGCCTATGTATAGCCTATATGTCGCCCTCGCCGCGGCGCTCTCCTCGATCGTCCTGCCGAGTCTCTTCGGCGTCAGCGCCCTGTGGACCTTCCTGCCGGGCCTCGCGGTGGGGGTGGGGGTCTTCATCTGGATTCGAAATCGCTTCAAGGGGCAGGTGGAGGCGGTGATGGCGGAGGCGATGAAGGAGATCGAGGCGATGCAGGCCATCGCCCAGCGCGGGCAGCAGGGGCCGCACGTGCGGGCGGCGCTTGAGGCGAAAATCCAGCGCGCGGCGCACCTCATGAAGGGCGCCCTGCCCCTCGCCAAGTGGCAGGTGGGCCTCGACCTGCAGATTAACTCCCAAGTGGGCCTGCTCCTTTTCCAATATTACGCATTCTTGCCCAAAGAGGAGCGCGACGCGCGCCTCGGCGAGGTGGTGGCCCACCTTGAGGCGACGCGCGTCAAGGGCCCGCAGGCGAGGCTGTTCCAGGGGCTCTGGTACGCCTGGGCCTGCCTCGCCGCCGCCCACGTGCACCTCGGCAAGCACAGCGCGGCGCTCGAGGCGCTCGACGGCGCGGTGGCGGCGGCGCCGGCGGAGGGCATGCTCTGGTCGCTCTACGCGTGGGTGTGCGTGCACGCCAAGCAGCACGACAAGGCCCTCGAGGCGCTCGCGCGCGGCGCCGCGGCGTCCCCCGACCCGCACGTGAAGGCCAACCTGCTGGCCCTGCAGAACAAGAAGCCGCTCAAGATGGCGGACTACGGGCAGATGTGGTGGGGCCTCGCCCTCGAGCCGTCGCCGCAGATGGCGGCGATGCTGCAGCAGCAGCGCATGATGGGGCGCGTGCAGATGCGCGGGCGCCGCTGAGCGTGAGCGGGGAGGTCGGCGCGCGCGTGGGCCCCTACCGGGTCCTGCGCCGCCTCGCGGTGGGGGGCATGGGGGAGGTGTTCTTGGCGGAGCGCGAGGGGCCTTACTTCACGCAGCGCGTAGCGCTCAAGCGGGCGCTGCCGCACCTCGCGGAGGAGCGGGCGTTCGTGGAGCGCCTGATCGACGAGGCGCGGCTGATGTCGCAGCTCCACCACGGCAACATCGCCGCCGTGTACGAGCTGCGCCAAGACGACTGGGGCCTCTACATGGTGATGGAGTACCTCCCCGGGCTCGACCTGAGGACCGTGAGTCGGCGCCTGCAGGCGCGCGGGGGGCGCTGGCCCGAGGGGCTGGCGGCGTGGGTGATCGGGGAGGTGTGCGCGGGGCTCGACTACGCCCACACGGTGCGCGGCGCCGACGGGCAGCCGCTGCGCGTGATTCACCGCGACGTGAGTCCCTCCAACGTGCTCCTCGGGCGGGAGGGGGAGGTGAAGCTGATCGACTTTGGGGTGGCGCGCGCGCAGGGGGGGCTGCACCAGAGCGTGGCGGGGTCGCTGCAGGGCAAGCTCGCCTACCTGAGCCCGGAGCAGGCGCGCGGCGAGGCGCTCACGCCCCAGTCTGACCTCTTCTCGCTCGGCGTGACCCTCTTTGAGATGCTGGCGGGGCGCCGCCCCCTCGACGCCCCCTCAGACGCGGAGCTGCTGGCGAGGGCGCAGCGCGCCGAGCGCCCGCCGCTGAGGGGCGTCGCGCCGCACCTCGACCCCACCCTGTGCGCCCTCGTGGACCGCGCCCTCGCCCCCGCCCCCCGCGACCGTTTCGACAGCGCCGGCGAGATGGCGTGGGCGCTCGGCGAGTGGGCGCGCCGGGGGGGGGTGGAGGCGGGGCGCCGCGCGCTGCAGGCGTGGCTCGCGCCGCTGCTCGACGCCCCCCCCGCGCTCACCCCCGCCCCCTCCCCCTCCACCGCCCCCCACCCCGACGCCGACTCCGCGCCCCCCCTGCCCCTCAGCGAGGCCTTCGCCCGCGCCCTCAGCGCCCTCACCGCCACCCCCCCGCCCCGCGCCGGCGAGCGCGGCGAGGGCGGCGTCACCCTCACCCTCTCCCTCCCCGCCTCCCGCGCCGCCGCCCGCCTAGAGGCCCTCCCCCCCGCCCCCGACGCCCACGAGGAGCCGGAGGAGGCGGCGGGCGCGGAGGGCGCGGAGGGCGCGGAGGGCGCGGAGAGCGCGGAGGGCGCAGAGGGCGCAGAGGGCGCGGAGGGCGCGGAGGGCGCCGAGGGCGCAGAGGGCGCCGAGGGCGCCGAGGGCGCAGAGGGCGCCGAGGGCGCCGAGGGGGGGAGCGGCGCAGAAGAAGAGCGCGCGCGCGCGGCGGCGCGGCGACGCCTCAGGCGCGCGCGCCTCACCGCCCTCGCGCTCGGCGCCGCCGCCCTCCTCACGCTCAGCCAGACCCTGCGCGGCGAGCGCGCCCCGCTCCTGATAGACGGCGCGGGGGCGCTCGGCGCGCCCTCGTCGTGGCGCGTGGACGGCGACCCGTGGAGCGCCACGCGCCGCTACCCCACGAGCGCCCCCCTGCGGGCGTGCGCCCCCCTCACCCCGCCTGGCGCCCGCGCGCCCCGCGAGGCGTGCGCCTGGGTCCGCCTCCGCGACCTCCCCCCCGCCAGCGCCGCGCAGCGCGCCGCGGGGGCGCCCGAGGGCGCGCGGGCGCTGCTCCTCACCACCGCCCACCTCACGCCGCCCGCCCGCTCCCCCTTCACCGCCCTCCCCCCGCCGCTCCGGCTCCC
>VGTA01000225.1 GCA_016874875.1 Deltaproteobacteria bacterium
TGTGGGAGGTGGGCGCGCCTACGCAGGAGGTGTGCGATCAGGTCGACAATGACTGCGATGGGCGCACGGATGAGGGCTTTGACCTCATGAGCAGCCTCGATCACTGCGGCGCCTGCGACAACCCCTGCTGGCTCATCGGTGATCGCTGTGAGCAGGGGGTCTGTCGGTGTGGGGGGCTGCCCGGGGTGTGCCCACCTGGGCTGTGGTGTGCTGGGGAGGAGTGCACGCCCATCCACTTCTTCCCCTGAGGCGCCCCCTCCGCCGCCGCGCGCGACCGGCGCCCCCCGCCGCGCATCTCCTGAGCGGCGCGCGGGCGCCCCGCCGCGCCCGCCCCTCCACGCCCGCAGGACCTCCCCCATGAGCACGCCCCCCGCCGCGCCCCCCGCCGCGCCCCCCGCCGCGCGCGCGCCCGCGCCCACTTTCGAGCGCGCCGTCAGCCTCCCCGCCCCCGCCGCCGAGGTGTTCGCCTGGCACGAGCGGGAGGGCGCCTTCGAGCGCCTCTGCCCGCCGTGGGACCCCGTGGAGGTGCTCCACAAGGACCCGCACATCCGCGACGGCGCGCGGGTGGCGCTGCGGGTGCGCGCCCTCGGGGTGCCCGTGCGGCTCGAGGTCACCCACCGCGGCTATGTGGCGGGGGAGCGCTTCACCGACGAGCAGGTCCGCGGCCCCTTCCGCCGCTGGGCGCACACGCACGCGGTGTCCCCCGACCCCCACGACCCCGCGCGCGCCACGCTCACCGACTCCATCGACTACGCCCTCCCCCTCCCCCCCCTCGGGGCGCTGGTGGGCGGGGGGCTGGCGCGGCGGCGGCTTGAGCAGCTGTTCCACTACCGCCACGCGCTCATGCGGCACGACCTCACCCTCCACGCCCTCGCCCGCGCCCACGGCGCCGTGGGGCTGCGGGTGGGGGTGTCGGGGGCGTCGGGGCTGCTCGGCGAGGCGCTGTGCGCGCTGCTCGCCACGGGGGGGCACGAGGTGGTGCGCTTTGTGCGGGGGGCGCCGCGCGGGGCGGGGGAGCGCGCCTGGCCCACCCCCGAGGCGGTCCCCGACCTCAGCGACCTCGACGCGGTGGTCCACCTCGCCGGCGAGACGGTGGCGCAGCGGTGGACCCCCGCCGCGCGCCGCCGCATAGAGGAGAGCCGCGTGGCGCGCACCGCCGCCCTCGCCGCCGCCCTCGCCGCCGCGCGCGCGGCGGGGGGGCGCCCGCGGGTCCTCGTGTGCGCCTCCGCGGTGGGCTACTACGGCTTTGGGGGCGTGGGCGACGCCGCGCCCGCGCTCGACGAGGGCGCGCCGCGCGGCGAGGGGTTCTTGGCCGCGGTGTGCGAGGGCTGGGAGGCGGCGTGCGAGCCGGCGCGGGCGGCGGGGCTGCGGGTGGTGAGCGCGCGCCTCGGCGTGGCGCTCTCGCCGCGCGGCGGCGCCCTCGGCAAGCTCCTCCTCCCCTTCTCGCTCGGGCTCGGCGGGCCGGTGGGGGGCGGGCGGCAGTGGATGAGCTGGGTGAGCGCCCACGACGCGGTGGGGGCGCTCTACTTCTGCCTCGCGCACCCGGAGGCGCGCGGCCCCATCAACGTGTGCGCGCCCGCCCCCGCCACGAGCGCCGCCTTCGCCCGCGCCCTCGGCGCCGCCCTCGGGCGCCCCGCGGCGCTGCCCGCCCCCGCCCTCGCCCTCCGCCTCGCCTTTGGCGACATGGCGCGCGAGGCGCTCTTGGGGGGGCAGCGCGCCCGCCCCGCGCGCCTCGAGGCGCTGGGGTATCCGTTCCTGCTGCCGGGGCTCGAGGGGGCGCTGCGGTTCGCGCTGGGGCGGGTGGCGCTTGGTGAGCTCAGGGGCACGCGCTCGGCGTGAAATCCAGGCGCTCCGCCTCCCAGGTCGCCTCAAGGCACACCGCCTCCTCGCCGTCGGCGTCGCAGCCGTAGTTGAGGGGGCCAAAGAGCGAGAGCTGCGTGCTGAGGCTGGTGTACACGGGGCCGCAGCCCGCGCACTGCCCCTGCATGTTGCCCGAGTAGCTCGGGTCGAGCCCGCCGCAGCTCTCCACCGTAGGGCTGAGGCACGAGCAGGTGGCGGTGAGGGCGGAGCGCGGGATGGAGGCGCTCGGCACGCGCCCGCCGATGATCTTGCCGCAGGTGGCGTCAAAGTCGCCGGAGAGGGTCACCTCGCGCACGGGGATCGTGTTGGGGGCGCTGAGGGTGGGGGAGCAGTTCTTGGGGATGTCGGTCCGCCCTGAGTAGATGTTGATGCTGGAGGTCTGCGGGTTGGTGAAGCCGCAGCCCTCGCGGGCGAAACGGAACTCGATGGCGTTCTCGGGGAGCAGGCAGTAGCCCTCGCCCGCGTCGGGGTAGCGCGCGGCGTTGAGGGCGCGCACCACGAGCTCGGTGTCGGTGACCGCGGTGACCTCAAATATCACGTTGAGCAGCCCCCCCGCGATGTCGGCGCGCCAGAGGTTGTTGAGCACGAGGATGGCGCCGTGGGTGGGGTTGCCGTCGAGGCTCGCCACCGCGAGGGCGCTGAAGCGGTACCAGTCGCCCACGCTCGGGCACGCGGCGCAGGCGCCGCCCGCGCTCGCCCCGGCGCTCGCCCCGGCGCTCGCCCCGGCGCTCGCTCCGGCGCTCGCCCCGGCGCTCGCCCCGGCGCTCGCCCCGGCGCTCGCTCCGGCGCTCGCCCCCGCCTGCGCGGCGCTCGGCAAGATGTTTGGGCTGAGGTCGACGGGGTTCGAGCAAGAGCAGAGGAGCGCGAAGGGGAGCGCGAGGGTCTGGAGCGGGTGGGCGGTGTGCATGGAGGCGACCTCGTGTGGCGCGGGAGGGGGCTCACTCAAGAGCGCGCCGCGCGCGGCGGCGCTCAGTGAAATTGCATGAGCCTGTCAAAAGAGTCAAAGTCTACGCCGTCCACAAAAGGAGACCCCACACATGACGCGCCGCCTCGCCTCCTCTCTCGACCGCTCGCTCGCCCCTGCGCTCGCCCCTGCGCTCGCCCCTGCGCTCGCCCCTGCGCTCGCCCCTGCGCTCGCCCCTGCGCTCGCCCCTGCGCTCGCCCCTGCGCTCGCCCCTGCGCTCGCCCCTGCGCTCGCCCCTGCGCTCGCCCCTGCGCTCGCCCGCGCGCTCATGGGGCCGCTGTCGTTGGCGCTCGCCCTCTCGGGCGGCGCGGGCGCCCCTCGCGCCCACGCCGCCGGGCTCGAGTTCCCCGAGAGCGGGGCGGCGGCGGCGATGCGCGGCGGGGCGGCGGTGTCGGGGGTGACGGACCCCACGGCGGCGTTCCTCAACCCAGGGGTCCTCTCGCGCCTCAAGGGGCTGCGCCTCACCTACAACCACAACATCATCGAGAGCGCCATCTCCTTCACCCGCGCCCCGAGCCAGATTCCCGCCACTGACCTCAGCGCCCCCTTTGACGGCACGGTGGGGCGCGCCCCCGCCTCCAACGAGACGCCCTGGTTCTTCCTCAACGGGCTCCTCGCCGTCAGCCATGACTTTGGCACCCCCTTCACCTTCGCCGCCTCCGTCTATGGCCCCAACAGCGGCGGGAGCGCGCGCTATGACGTGAGCGGGGGGCAGCGCTACATGATGACGAGCCTCGACGGGCTGCTCGCGTTCGCGGGCCTCAGCGTGGCGTACGGCGGTGAGTCGTGGGGCGTGGGCGTGACGGGGCAGTACGCCATGATGCCCGAGATGACCTACCGCATGGTGGTGGACGGGCAGCCCTACACCAGCGAGCTGAACCCCTACGAGGGCGCCTTTGACGTGGAGGCGGAGGTGCGCGTCTCCGACATGTTCGCCTACAGCGCCATCGTGGGCGCGTGGGTGAGGCCCCTCCCCAACCTCGAGGTCGCGGCGTCGGGGCGCGTGCTCCCTGTGCGCTTCAACGCCACGGGCTCCGTGGCGGTGCTGAACACCCCCACGGGGCAGACGTACTCGCCTGAGCAGCTCACCATCACGGGCGGCGGCGCCTCCTTTGACCTCACGCTCCCCCCCACCGCCCGCCTCGGCGTGCGCTACCGCGGGCTCGAGGAGACGGGCGCGGAGGGCGAGGAGGCGCGCGAGCGCTTTGATGTGGAGCTCGCCCTCGTCTATGAGGCGTGGCACATGATGAACCAGCTCAACGTGGACCTGCAGGGCTCCGTGGCGCTGTTCGCGAGCCCCCTCAGCCCCGTGGTGATCGAGAAGCGCTGGCGCGACACCCTGAGCGCGCGCCTCGGCGGGACCTACCGCCTCACCGACACCCTCGCGCTCTCCGCCGGCGGCTTTTATGAGCAGGGCGCCACGCCTAAGCAGTACGCGCACATCGACTTCCCCTCCTTTGACCGCTTTGGCGCCTCCGGCGGGCTCACCCTCAGCGCCCCCGGCGGGCTCGAGCTCCTCTTGGGCTACCTCCACATCTTTGAGTCGGGGGTGACGGTGAGCGAGGCGGAGGCCAAGGTGCTCCAGCAGCGCCCCATCCGCCCCTGCCCCGACCTCTGCGACGGCTACACGGGCGTGCCCGCCAACGCCGGGCGCCTCACCGCCTCGTTCCGCAGCGTCTCCATCGGCCTGCGCGCGGGGTTCTGATGGCGCGCGCCCCCCTCGCCCTCACCCTCGCCCTGCTCATCGCCCTGCCGCCCTGCGCCCCCGCGGCCCGGGCGCAGACCTATGTGCGCTCCAAGACGGACGGGGGCGTGCCCACGCGCTGGTACACCAAGTGCGTGCCCGTGTACCTCAACGCCGCCGGGAGCGCCACGCTCCCGCAGGCGAGCGTGGAGCGCGCCATCGGCGCGTCCCTCGACGCGTGGAGCGCGGTGGGGTGCGCCGACCTCTCGCTCCTCTATGAGGGCCTCACGAGTCGCGGGGACGTGGGCTACGTGACCACGCCGGGCGTGCAGAACATCAACCAGGTGGTCTTTGAGCAGGTGTGGCGCCACGACCCCTCCGCGCTCGCGCTCACCACGATCACGATGTGCCAGAACACGACCACGCAGTGCCCGGCGGGCACCATCGTGGACGCTGACATCGAGGTCAACGAGGACCAGTACACCTTCGCCACCAACGGCGCGCCGAGCGCCATTGACCTCGAGAACACGCTCACGCACGAGGTGGGGCACCTCATCGGCTTTGACCACGCCGCGTCCGCCTCCTCCACGATGTTCGCCGCGGCGCCCCCAGGGGAGACGGGCAAGCGCACGCTCGCGCCCCTCGACGAGCGCGGCGCCTGCGACGTGTACCCGGCGTCGAGCTGCCTCGCCTGTGAGCTCGGGCCCCTGGACCTGAGCGCGAGCGGGGTGGGCCTCCCGCGCGACGCGCAGTGCACCTCGGGGGGCGCCGGGGCGGGCGACGGCGAGGTGGCGGCGGCGGGCGCGGGGGGCGGCTGCGCGCAGAGGGGGGCGCCGTCGCCCATCTCGGCGCTCCTCTGGGCGGCGCTCCTCTGGGCGGCGCTCATCCGGGCGGCGCTCATCCGGGCGGCGCTCATTCGGGCGGCGCTCATTCGGGCGGCGCTCATCTGGGCGGCGCTCCTCAGGGCGCGCCTAGGCGGCGCGCGCTGGGGGGCGCGCGGGGGGCGCGTGTGCCGCGCGGTCCAGCCGTGAGGGGGCGCCGCCTCGCGCGTCTCCCCCTCGCCCTGTGCGCCCTGTGCGCCCTGTGCGCCCTGTGCGCCCTGTGCGCCCTGTGCGCCGCGTGCGCCGAGGGCGGCGCCCCCAGCGCCCCCCCCCCCCCCTCTCCCGAGCCCCCCACCGGCGCGCACTGGGGGCGCGTCACCGCCCTCCTCCTCTCCCCCCCCGCCCCCGGCGCCCCCGCCGAGGTCACGCTGGGACACGAGGGGGGCTGGGTGAGTCGCTGGGCGCTCCCCGCCCCCGTCGGCGCCCCCCCGCTCAGCGCCTGGCTCGCCCACGAGGGCGCCCTCCGCGCCCTCCGCGCCCCCGAGGAGGCGCGCCCGAGCGCCCCGCCCAGCGCGGCGGGGGCGCGCCTGTGGACGCTCGGCGGGGACGGCTCCTGGGCGTGGTGGGGCGAGGCGGGCGCGCCCCTCGCGCGCGAGCGCGCGCCTGAACTCAGGGTCAACGACGTGCAGCCCGACGGCGAAGGCGGCTGGCTCACGGCGAGCGACCGCGGGGTGGTGGCGCGCTTCCGCGCGCCCGCGGGGGCGGCGGGGGCGGCGGGGG
>VGTA01000226.1 GCA_016874875.1 Deltaproteobacteria bacterium
GGGGGCGAGGGCGGCGTAGGCGCGCAGGGCGCGTGCCCAGGCGTCGCCGAGGGCGGCGCCGAGCGGCTCGACGTCGGCGAGGGCGTAGAGGTCGGCGGCGCGTTCTTCGAGGGCGAGGGAGGTGGCGAGCGCCACCTCGCCCAAGGCGCGCGCGTGGAGCGCCGCGGCGCCCGGCAGGTCGCACCCCGCGAGCGCCCCGAGGGCCCCGGGGAGCTCCCCCCAGCGCTCCTCTGCCGCGAGTCGCTCGCGCACGCGGAGGGCGAGCAACTCTAAGAGCGCCGCGCGCTCCCCGTCGCCCTCCGCGTCAGCGGGCGCGGGCGCCTCCCCGGCGGGCGCGGGCGCCTCCCCGGCGGGCGCGGGCGCCTCCCCGGCGGGCGCGGGCGCCTCCCCGGCGGGCGCGGGGGGCGCGGCGTCTGCGGCGGGGCGGAGCGGGAGGCGCCGCAGCGCCTCGAGGTCGCGGGTGAGGGCGCAGGCCTCCGCCCACCGCTCGGCGGAGGCGCGCGCGCGCAGGGCGTCGGTGAGGCGCGCCTCGATTCGGAGGCGCGCGGCGCGGATGTTGAGGCGCGTGGCGGACTCGAGCCCGTCGGGCTGCGTGAGCAGGGCGCCCTCGTAGCGCGCCACGGCGTCCTCCGAGAGCTCCTCTTCGGCGAGCTCCGCCGCCTGCTCCATCATCAGGTGTGAGGCGCAGGAGGCGAGGAGGAGCCCGGCGAGGGGGAGCCCGGCGCGGCGGGGGGCGGCGCGCGGGGGGCGGGGGGGG
Organism: Deltaproteobacteria bacterium; assembly: GCA_016874875.1. Classification (GTDB taxonomy): domain Bacteria; phylum Myxococcota_A; class Bradymonadia; order UBA7976; family VGTA01; genus VGTA01. The sequence goes on from VGTA01000226.1 coordinate 758, forward strand.
GTGAGGGGGCGAGGGGGGTGGGTCATCTCGTGCCGGCGCGGGAGAGGGGGGCGCGGGAGGCGCGGGTGAGCTCTGAGATACCTGAGATACCTGAGATACCTGAGATACCTAAAACCTTGAGGGCGCGCCAAGCCCCACGCGCTCGCCGGGCGCGGCGGCTTTACATCTCGCCCCCCTCTCGATACTCTCTCGCTCCACACGCTCGATACACGAGCGCCCCGCCCCGCTCGCCGCGAGGCGCCCCGCCCGACCAAGAGAGCAGAGCATGCAGAGCACCCCGAGCGCTGTGGCGCTCACCTTCAAGTATGACGACATCAAGCCCGAGGGCGAGCCCTTTAGCGCGGACTTCCCCCTCGATGTGGCCCGAGAGGCGCTCGAGGGCTACGTGGGCGAATCCGGCTACTGGGTGGAGGAGCCCATCCGCGCCAGCGGCACGCTCTACAGGACGTCCTCGGGCGAGGTCATCATGGACGCGCGCCTCAAGGGGCGCGTGCGCTTCCTGTGCGTCTCGTGCGGCGCCTCCCGCCACCTGCCCATCGAGACGCGCGAGGACTTCGTGATCGTCCCTGAGGGGCACGCCGCCGCGCGCGTGGAGGAGGACCTCACGCTCGAGGGGGACGTGGAGCTCGACCCCGACGTCTACACCTTCACCCCCCCCGACCTCAACGTCACCGCCATCCTGCGCGAGTCGCTCATCCTAGAGGCGCCGCTGCACCCGCGCTGCGACGCCGTCGGCGAGGTGTGCGTGCGCTACGCGGGCCTCTCCGACGAGGCGCCCGGGTTCGCCCCCGGGGGGGTGGACCCGCGCTTCGCGCCCTTCTTGGCCATGCGCGACGCGCTGGCGCAAAAGGCGTCGCCTCCCCCCGCGCGGAGCAAGGGCGCCGGCGGGGACGAGTCCTGACGCGCGCGCCGAGGCGCGCCCGGTGGGGGCGGGGCCCGCACGATTTTCCTTGATTTTTGACATCAAAACAGACAAACACAGCCGCTCTAGCTGAGCGAACCTACCGACCGATTCCCCCCAAGAGCCCCCCCCCCCCCCCGAGAGCACACCTAAGGAGTCTCACCATGGCAGTTCCCAAGAGGCGCAAGTCCAAGGCCACCCGCGACAGCCGCCGCGCCACCCACAAGATCAGCGCGAAGGCCTTTAACATCTGCGAGAACTGCGGGGCGCCCCGCCAGCCGCACCGCGTCTGCGGCAGCTGCGGGTATTACAAGTCGCAGCAGGTCCTCGAGGTCCGCGAGGTCGCGGAGGCTTGATCCCGGCGGCGCTCGACGCGCCCCCGGCGGCGCTCGACGCGCTCCCCGTGGCGCTTGACGCGCTGGGCGGCGACGATGCCCCGCGTGTGACCATAGAGGCGGCGCGCATGGCGTGCGCGCGCGGGCTGGGGCCCGTGGCGCTCGTTGTGGCGCCCGGCGCCCTCAGCGCTCAGGCGCGGGCGGCGCTCCCGGCGGGCGTGCGCGTGGTGGAGGCGGCGGAGGCGATCGCGATGGGCGATTCGCCGGCGCGCGCCGCGCGCGCCAAGCCCCACAGCACGATGCACGTGGGCCTCCGCCTGGTGCGTGACGGCGAGGCGTGCGCGTTCGTGACCGCCGGCAACAGCGGCGCGGCGCTGGCCGTGGGGCTCGTGACGCTGAGGCGCGCGGAGGGCTGCGAGCGCCCCGCCATCGCCAGCCTCATGCCCTCGCTGCGCGGCCCCGTGGTGCTGCTCGACATGGGCGCCAACGTGGACTGCCGCCCGCGTCACCTCGCGCAGTTCGCCCTCATGGGCGCGGCGTACGCGCGGGCGGTGGGGGGGGTGGCGCGCCCGCGCGTGGGGCTGCTCTCCAATGGGCAGGAGCCCACCAAGGGCACCGAGGCGCTGCGGGAGGCGCACGCGGCGCTCGCCGCCCTCGGCGCGCGCGAGGAGCTCGAGTATGTGGGGTTCGTGGAGGGGCGCGACCTGCCTCTGGGGTCCTGCGACGTGGTGGTGACCGACGGGTTCGTGGGCAACGTGGCGCTCAAGGTGTCGGAGGGGGTGGTGGAGGCGCTGTCCCTGCGCGTGCGCCGCGCCCTCGAGGGGCGCTGGTGGACGCGCGCGCTCGGCGCCCTGCTGCGCGTCGCCCTCCGCGGCCTGCGCGCGGAGCTCGACTGGCGCCGCGTCGGGGGGGCGCCCGCGCTAGGGCTGCGCGGGGCGGTGGTCATCAGCCACGGGAGCGCGGACGCCGAGGCGCTGTGCGCGGCGGTGGCGCGGGCGCGCGAGTGCGCGCGGAAGGACCTCCCCGGGCGCGTGTCGCGGGCGCTCGCCCTCGCCCCCCTCCCGCCCACCGCCGACCCCCTTTCGGCGCGCGACCGCGAGGCGCCTATTGACCTCTAGGGCGTTTTCGCTTAAAGAGAGCGCGCCCCACCCCCCAACCCGCAGAGGCCCCCATGACCCCCAAGCAGATCGAAGAGAAGGTCCGGAAGATCATCGTCGCGCAGCTCGACATCAGCGAGGAGGACGTGCGCCTCGAGGCGTCGTTCAAGGACGACCTCAACGCCGACTCCCTCGACCTCGTGGAGCTGCTGATGGCGATGGAGGAGAAGTTCGACATCGAGATTCCCGACGAGGACGCGGAGCACATCCAGAGCGTGCAGAGCGCCATTAGCTACATCCAGCAGCGCATCTCGCGCTGAGCGGGGCCCTCATGCGCCAGGGCAGACGCGTCGTCATCACAGGGCTCGGGCTCGTGACGCCTCTCGGCGTGGGCGTGGAGGAGAACTGGGCGGCGCTGATGGCGGGGCGCTCTGGGGTGCGCCGTATCTCGCGCTTTGACCCCGCCGAGTTCCCCGTCCAGATCGCCGGCGAGGTGCCCGACTTCGACCCCCACCGCTGGGTGGGCAAGAAGGACGCGCGCCACATGGACCGCTTTATCCACTTCGCGGTGGCGGCGTCGATGCTCGCCTTTGAGGACGCGGGGCTCTCCACGCCCCTGCCGGACCCCGAGCGCGCGGGGACGCTGATCGGGGTGGGGCTCGGCGGGCTCGAGACGCTGGAGGCGGCGGCGCAGACGCTCGCGGAGCGCGGCCCGCGCCGCCTGAGCCCCTTTATGATTCCGCAGCTCATCGCCAACCTCGCGCCGGGGCACGTGTCGATGCTGCTCGGGACGCAGGGGCCCAACCTGTCGAGCGTGAGCGCCTGCGCCACGGGGGCGCACAGCGTGGGCGACGCGGCGCGCCTGATCGCGTGGGGGGAGGCGGACCTGATGGTGGCGGGGGGGGCGGAGGCCACGATCACGCCCCTCGGAATCGGCGGGTTCGCGGCGATGAAGGCGCTGTCCACGCGCAACGACGCGCCGGCGGCGGCGAGCCGCCCCTTCGACCGCGACCGCGACGGGTTCGTGTCGGCGGAGGGGGCGGGCGTGCTCGTCTTGGAGGAGTACGAGCGGGCCCGGGCGCGCGGGGCGCGGGTCTACGCGGAGGTGGCGGGCTACGGGCAGTCCTCCGACGCGCACCACATCACGCAGCCCGCCCCGGACGGGCGCGGGGCGCGCGCCGCCATGCGCCTCGCCCTCGAGGACGCGCGGCTCGACCCCTCGCGCGTGCAGTACCTCAACGCCCACGGCACCTCCACCCCCGCCGGCGACATCGCCGAGACGCGGGCGATCCGGGCGGTGTTTGGGGTGGCGGCGGAGGGGCTATGGGTGAGCAGCACCAAGTCCATGCTGGGGCACATGCTGGGCGCGGCGGGGGCGGTGGAGTTGGCGGTGTGCGCGCTGGCGATCGCGCGCGGGCAGGTGCCGCCCACCATCAACCTCGACCGCCCCGACCCCGAGTGCGACCTCGACTACGTGCCCCACGTGGGGCGCGAGGGGGCGATCTCCGCCACCCTCTCCAACAGCTTTGGTTTTGGCGGCACCAACGTGAGCGTGGCGCTCACCGCGGTCTAGCCCGCCCCCCGCGCGCGCCACCCACGCGCCACCCACGCCCCACCCACGCCCCACCCACGCTTCACAGGAGGGCGCATGCGCGTCTATCTCTCCTCCGACCACGCCGGCTTCGCCCTCAAGGAGTCGCTCGCCGCCTGGCTCCGCGCCCGCCCCGCCGAGGAGGCGCTCGAGGTGGTGGACCTCGGCCCCGCCACCGCCGCGCCCTGCGACTACCCGGAGCGCGCGTGGGCGCTGGCGGAGGCGGTGGCGGGGGACGAGGGGTCGCGCGGGGTGCTGGTGTGCGGGACGGGGCTCGGGGTGTCGATGGCGGCCAACCGCCACCCGCGGATTCGCGCCGCCCTCGCCCACGACGCCTTCACCGCCGAGCTGGCGCGCCGCCACAACGACGCGCAGGTGCTCTGCTTGGGGGCGCGGGTGGTGGGGGAGGGGGTGGCGCGGCACGCGCTCGAGGCGTTCCTGCGGGCGGGGTTCGAGGGGGGGCGCCACGCGGCACGCGTGGCGCAGCTCGGCGCGCTCGGCGCCCGCGGCGCGGGGGGTGAGGCGTGAGCGTCGCCGGGGCGCTCCACGAGGCGCGGATGCGAGAGGCGCTCACCCTCGCGCGCCAGAGCCTCACGCGCACGTCTCCCAACCCGCGCGTGGGCTGCGTGGTCTACTCCCCCGCCGGCGAGCGGCTCGCCGAGGGTGTGACGGCGCCCCCCGGCGGGCGCCACGCGGAGGCGGCGGCGCTCGCGTCGCTGGCGGCGCGGGGGGTGAGCGCGGCGGGGGCGTGGGTGTATGTGACGCTTGAGCCCTGCGCGCACTTCGGGCGCACGCCCCCCTGCGCCGACGCGCTGGTGGCGGCGGGGGTGGGGCGGGTGTTCGTGGGGGCGGGGGACCCCAACCCGCTGGTGGGGGGGCGGGGGGTGTCGCGCCTGCGCGCGGCGGGCGTCGAGGTGGAGGAGGGGGTGCTGGGCGCCGAGTGCGCCGCCTGGCACGCCCCCTTCTTCCGCTGGATCGCCGCCCGCCGCCCGTGGGTGATCCTCAAGGGCGCCATGACGCTCGACGGCTGCCTCGCCACCGCCGCCGGGAGCTCCAAGTGGATCACCGGCGAGGAGTCGCGGGCGCACGCGCACGCTCTGCGCGCGCAGGTGGACGCGGTGCTGGTGGGGGGCGAGACCGCCCGCCTCGACCGCCCGGCGCTCACGGTCCGCCTCGCCCCCGGCTCCGACCCCACGCCCGTGGTCCTCTCGCGCGCCCTCGACCTCCCCGACGACCTCCCCTGCGCCCGCGAGGGCGCCGTGCTCCTGTGCGCGGAGGGGCTAGAGGGGACGCCGGAGGGCGCGGCGCGCGCGGAGCTGTGGCGGGGGCGCGGGGCGCGCGTGGTGGGGGTGCCGCTGGCGCCGGGGGGGGCGGGGCTTGACCTCGAGGGGGCGCTCGGGGCGCTCGGGGCGCTCG
>VGTA01000227.1 GCA_016874875.1 Deltaproteobacteria bacterium
AACAAACATGTGTCATCTTAAAAGTCAGGGAGCCTCCCGCCTGGGCGCCTCCCGCCAGAGCGCCCTCCTCCTCAGCGCTCTCCTCCTCAGCGCCCTCCTAGGCGCCTCCTGCGCCGACGGCGGGCTGCTCAGCGACGCCACGCCGGCGCTGCTGCGGAGCCCGCCGGGGGCAGGGCCTGCGGTGCGCTATGACCTGCTCGCGCGCCCGCTGCCCGAGCTGCCCCTGCCCAACGACGACGCCACCCGCTACGACCCCACGTCGCCCACGGGGCGGCGCCTCAACGTGAGCCTGCTGGCGCCGTCGCTCGTGGAGCGGCGGGCGCGCGAGGGGTTTAATGAGCTCGATGGGTTTGGGACCTACGCGCCCATCACGGTGTCGTTTGACGCGCCCCTCGACGTGCTCGACCTCCACGCACGCCACAACGCGCACGCGCCGGCGGAGGGGCGCTTTCGGGACGATTTCCGCGACGACGCGGTCTATCTGCTCAACGTGGACCGCGCGTGCAAGCGCTTTGGGGAGGAGGTGGCGCTCGACCTCGGGCGCGGGCGCTTCCCCGTCACCCTCTTTAAGCACCTCGCGGCGCGCGCCGAGCCCGAGGCGCCCGAGGGGCGGGTGGTGACGTTTGATGACCTCTTTCACCTCAGCCGCTTTGACCCCCACGCCACCTCCAACAACCTGCTCTTTGAGGAGTGGAGCGAGGACACCAACGGCGACGGGGTCCTGTCGCCGGAAGAGGACCGCGACGGCGACGGGCGCCTCGACCGCGAGAATCTCCTCCACCCGGGCGCCTGCGACGCGCACCCGGAGGGGACCGTGGCGCGCAGCCGCTGCGTGGCGGACGAGCTGATGACGTTCTATGACCGCGCCTCCCACACGCTGATTCTGCGCCCCATCTGGCCCCTCGAGGAGCGCTGCGCCTACGCGGTGGTGCTCACGAAGCGCCTCCGCGGGGAGGAGGGGGCGCCTGTGCGGAGTCCGTTCCCGGGGGTGGCGGCCAAGGGGCACGAGGGGCGCCTTGAGCCGCTGCGCGAGCTGCTGCCGCGCTATGGACTCTCGCTCGACGACGTGGCGTTCGCGTGGACCTTCACCACCGGCACCGCCACGCGCGACCTCGAGGCGCTGCGCGCCGGCCTCTACGGCGCGGGGCCCTTCGCGCGCCTCGCGGGGGAGTTCCCGGTGGAGAGCCTGAGGCTCTGGACGCGCGGGGAGCTCGACGCGGAGGGGGCGCTGCCGGAGGAGGCGCGGGCGGCGCGGGTGCTGCCGGGGCCGTGCGTGGCGCTCGGGGTCAACAAGTACTGGCTCGTGCGCGGGGAGTGGGACGCGAACCTGTGCGCCATCGAGGCGGACATGGCGGGCGTGGCGGGCGTGCTGGGCGGCTCGTTCGCGGCGCCGGACCTGCTCGTGGACCGCGACCAGCCCTCCCCCGCCGACCCCCGCTACCCAGGGACCTCGGACGAGCGCTGGGAGCTGGAGGAGCACAGCGGGCGCCTCTCTTATGGAGAGGGGCGCGTCACGTTCCTCTGCGCGCTCCCCGAGGAGCGGGTCACGACGTGCGCGCCGGGCAACCCCGAGGGGGCGCCGTTCTGTAAGCCCTTCCCCACGCTCCTCTACGCGCACGGCTACGGCGGCTCGCGCGCCGAGATCATCGTGGGGCACGTGGGGCGCACCACGAGCATGGGCTACGCCCTGTGCGCCCTCGACGCCTATGGGCACGGCCTCAACGTGCTCTTGGAGGACAACCCGCTCGCCCGCGACGCCGCCCTCGCCTTCGCGCCCCTCCGGCAGTTCGGCGTGCCGGATTTTAAGCAGCTCTTGATGCGCGGGCGCGACCGCGACCTCAACAACGACAACATCCCCGATTCGGGCGCCGACATGTGGACGAGCGACATCTTCCACACGCGCGACATGGTGCGCCAGACGAGCCTGGAGTACTCGCAGCTGGTGCGGATTCTCCGGTCGTTTGACGGCGTGCGCCGCGACGAGGGGGGGGCGCTGCTCGGCGACGTGGACGGCGACGGGCGCGTGGACCTCGCCGGGCCCCTCGCGCCCATCGGCATGTGGGGCATCTCGCTGGGGGGGATCATCTCGGGGGTGATGGCGGGGCTCGAGCCCGCCCTCGACGCCGTGTCGCCCAACGCGGGCGGCGGCGGGCTGGTGGACATCGCCGTCCGCTCGAGCCAGGCGGGGGTGCCGCAGGCGGTGCTCTTGCCCGTGCTCGGGCCCTTCGTGGTGGGGTGCATGGCCACCGATGACCTGCAGCGCCCCATCGCCGAGGGGGAGGGGCGGGGCTGCTTTGGGGCCGGGGAGGAGCGCGCGCGCCTCGCGCCGGGGGAGCTCGAGCTCGCCTTTATGCTCAACAACAACGCCCGCCAGCTCGAGCTGCCCTTCGCCACGCTCCGCGGGGTGCGCCCGGGGGACTGGGTGGAGCTCGAGAATCTCTCCAGCGGCGAGATCCGCCGCCGTCGGGTGAGTCCGCGCGGGACGCTGATGGTGGCGGTGGCGGCGGACGCGCTGAGCGCCGGGGAGCGGCGCGCGCCCCTCGGGCTCCAGAGCGGCGACGCGACGCCGCGCGCCCCCGCGAGCACCCTCGCGCTCGGCGACGCGCTCGTCCTGCGCCACTTCTCCGCCGCCGCCGGCGAGGCGCCCCGCGACCCGGTGACGGGGGAGATGGACACCGAGGTGCCGCTCGGGGGGACGCCCGTCGCGGAGCTCAAGACCTTTGAGCGCGAGGTGGTCTTTCAGGGCGCGATCTATCCAAGGGGCGCGCCGCTGGTGGCGCTGCAGGAGGGGCTGGGGCTCGCGCGCAACGACCCCCGCTTCCGCCGCTTTATGGGGCTGGCGCAGACGGCGATCGGGCCGGGGGACCCGGCGGTGTGGGCGCCGCGCGCCGCGCTAGAGCCGCTCGAGGTGCCCTATGACGAGCGCTTCCCGGGGGGGCGCACGCGGGTGCTGCATATGCCCACGGCGGGGGACCAGCAGGTGCCGGTGAACACGGGGCTGGCGGCGGCGCGGGCGGGGGGGGTGCTCGGGTCGTGGCTCCGCGACCCGGCGCGCTTCCCCGACGCCCGCTACGGCTGGCGTGAGCTCTTTCAGCCCCTAGAGGGCGTGCCCGGGGCGGCGGGGCGCTCGGCGGATCAGCTCCTCGTCGACCGCTTTGTGGTGGAGGGGGACGCCAGCCTCGGGCGCTTTGACGGCGCGTCGCCGGAGGAGGGGCTCGCCCTCTCGGCGGACCCGGCGCGCGGGGAGGCGCTGAGCCCCTACGCGCTCTTTGACGTCGAGGACGTGAGCGACGGGGTGGCGCGCTTCAGCTGCGGGGACGACGACTGGAGCGCGCGCATCGGGGAGTCGGGCTGCACCGAGGAGCTGCGCGCCGCTGGGGCGCTGGTGGCGCCGCCGCGCCTGCCCGGGGGGCTGCGCCTCGACGTGCCGCGCCCCGGCGGGGGCGTGGACGCGCTGCGCGTGCCGCTCCTGCGCCCCGCCGGGCAGCACGGCATCTACAACGCGCAGCCCTTCCGCCCCTTTGACACCGACGCCTTTATGGTCAACTTCACCACCCGCTACCTCGCCTCGCGCGGGCGCGAGACGGGGCACCTGCCGGGCTGCGACTGTAGCGCGAGCGCCCTCCCCGCCTACTCCCTCAACGGCGCGCCCGCTTTTCCCGTGCGCTCCTCGCGCGCCTGCGGGGAGGATGAGCTGCGGGTGTGCGACGCGGCGTGCGCGGCGGGGTGGGGCATCTCGTCGTCGCCGCGGGCGGAGTGCCGCGCGCCGTAGGGGTGAGGCGCGGGCGGGGCGCGGGCGCGGGCGGGGCGCGCCTTGCCAACGCCCTCGCCCTCGCCTATCGTGCGCTCCCAAAGCCCCCCCTAAAGCCCCCCCCGGCGCCCAAGGAGCCCACGATGAGCCACGCCCTCCCCATTGACCTGCGCCTCCCCCTCGACCGCGCCCTCACCGCCCTGCTCGCGCGACGGGGGGCGGCGCTCGGGGTGCCGGAGGAGCTGTGCGCGGCGCAGTACTCCAACAAGGGCTCGCAGTTCCAGTGCAACGGGGCGCTGGCGGCGGCGCGCGCCCTCAAGCGGGCGCCGCGGCAGCTCGCGGAGGAGTGGGCGGCGTCCCTGAGCGCTGAGGAGCGCGCGCTCTTCTCCACCCTCGAGGTGGCGGGCCCCGGCTTCATCAACCTCTCGCTCTCCGACGAGGTGCTCGCCGCCCGCTCCGCCCTCGCCCTCGCCGACGAGCGCCTCTGCGTGCCGCGCGTGGCGAGTCCCGAGCGCGTGTATATCGACTTTGGCGGCTATAACGTGGCCAAGCAGCTCCACATCGGCCACCTCCGCTCCACCATCATCGGCGACACCCTCCAGCGCGTGCTGCGCTTTGTGGGCGACGAGGTCGTCAGCGACGTGCACCTCGGCGACTGGGGGACGCAGATGGGCATGCTCATCGAGGCGGTGCGCGAGGAGCGACCCGGGCTCCCCTACTTTGAGGACGCCGCCCCCGCGGGGGGCTTCCCTGCGGAGTCGCCCCTGTCGCTCGCCGACATGAACCGCCTCTACCCGGCCGCCTCGGGGCGCGCCAAGGAGGACGAGGCGTTCAGGGCGCGCGCGAGTCTCGCCACGGCGGAGCTGCAGCGCGGGCACGTGGGCTACCGCGCCCTGTGGCGTCATTTCGTGGCGCTGTCGGTGGCGGAGGTGCGGCACGACATCGCGCCCTTCGGCGTGGAGTTCGACCTGTGGTGCGGGGAGAGCGACGCGCAGCCGCTGATTCCGGAGCTGGTGGCGCGCCTCCAGGCGGAGGGGCGCGCGGAGCTGAGCGAGGGGGCGTGGATCGTGCCCATCGCCGACGAGCGGGGCGAGCCGATGGTGCCGCTGATGCTCCTCAAGCGCGACGGCGGCGCCACCTACCACACGAGCGACCTCGCCACCGTGGTGATGCGCGTGCGCGAGGGGGCGGACCGCGCGCTCTACGTGGTGGACGCGCGCCAGGAGATGCACTTCCGCCAGGTGTTCGCCGCCGCCGCGCAGACCTCCCTCGGCGCGCGGGCGCGGGGCGGGGTGCTCGCGCTCGAGCACGTCAAGTTCGGCACCATCAACGGCGCCGACGGGCGCCCCTTTAAGACCCGCTCGGGCGACACGGTGAAGCTCCGCGACGTGGTGGAGATGGCGGTGGAGGCGGCGCGCGCGCGCCTAGAGGAGGGCGGGCTGCTCGCGGACGCCGACGAGGAGACGCGCGCGTCGGTGGCGCAGGCGGTGGCGGTGGCGGCGATCAAGTTCGGCGACCTCAGCAACCACCGCGCCTCGGACTACGTGCTCAACCTCAGCGACTTCTGCTCCTTTGAGGGCAAGACGGGCCCGTACCTCCTCTACGCGGCGGTGCGGGTCAAGTCGATTCTGAGCAAGGCGGCGGAGCGGGGGCTCGCGGCGGGGCCGGTGGTCCTGCGCGGCGAGCACGACCGCGCCCTCGCCCTCGCCCTCTCGCGCCTGCCGGGGGTGGTGGCGCAGGTGCACGCCAAGAAGACGCCCCACCTGCTGTGTGAGTACCTGTTTGAGCTCTCGCAGGACTGGAGCGCCTTTTATCAGCACTGCAACATCGTGCGCGAGGAGGACGAGGCGCAGCGGGCGGGGTGGCTGTCGCTGGCGGCGCTCTGCCTCAAGACCTTGACGACCGGGCTCGGGCTGCTCGGCGTTGAGGTGCCGGAGCGCATGTGATGGGCGCGCGGGCGCGGCGCCTAGGGGCGCAGAGTCCGCTAGCGCAGAGTCCGCCGGCGCAGAGTCCGCCGGCGCAGAGTCCGCCGGCGCTCGGTCCGCCGGCGCAGAGTCCGCCGGCGCTCGGGTCGCGCGCGCTGCTGTGCCTGCTCGCGGCGCTGCTCGCCGCGCTCGCCGGCGCGAGCCTGCTGCCCCGCCTCGCCGCGGCCCCTGAGGCGCAGCGCGCCCTGTGGGGCGCCGCGGCCCTCTGCGGGCTGTGGGCGGCGGCGCTGCTCGCGCTGCGCCGCCCGCTCAGCGCCGATGTGGTGATTCGGCGCCCGCACTGGGTGCAGATTCTCATGCACTCCACCATCTACACCTACTGGGGCCTCCACTACGACCTCGT
>VGTA01000228.1 GCA_016874875.1 Deltaproteobacteria bacterium
CGCCGCCGCCGCCGCGCCCGCTGACGCCGCCACCGCCGCGCCCGCTGACGCCGCCGCCGCCGCGCCCCCCGCCGCCCCCGCCGCGCCCATCGTCACCGAGCTCCCGGCCCCCAAGGACCTTGAGGCGCGCCCCGCGGTCGCCCCCCGGCCGCCCTCCTTCATCGAGGGCGAGCTGGCGCAGGTGGGGCAGATCGGCATGCTGCCCTGGGATAACCGCTTTGGCGTGGTGGTGGGCCTCGAGCGCCTCGGGGAGGTGTACTACGCCTCCGCCAACATGGGCCTCAACCACACCTTTAAGCTCTCAGGGCGGCCGCTCCACCTCACGTTCGGCGTCCCTATCCGCTTTGAGCTCCTCGACGCGCGCCCCGACCAGCGATTTGAGAATATCGGCCGCTTCCGCCTGCAGGACTGGGACGAGGCGAGCGATTTCGCCAAGGTGATTCAGCGCCTTCAGTTCGGCTCCAAGGAGCAGCGGCTCTTTGTGGATGTCAACCGCTACACGCCTCGCAACCTCGGCCACGGCGCTCTCATGAAGCGCTATGACGCCAACCTCAACCTCAACACCAGCCGCGTGGGCGTGCAGCTCGACGCCTTTAGCGACTACGTGGGCTTTGAGACCACGCTCAACGACGTCACCGGCCCCAACGTCCTCGGCGCGCTCGTCTTTGTGAAGCCGCTCTCGCTCATCAACAAGCACAGCTACGTGATGCGCTCCTTCTCGCTCGGCGTCAGCGGCGTGGCGGACCTGCGAGCCCCTATCCGCAACGCCCTCGACTACAATGACGTGGACCGCGACGGCCGGCGCGCCAGCGAGCTCCGCCTCAACCAAAGCAACTTCCAGCCCATCGCCCTCACCACCATGGTCGGCGCCTATGGCGTGGACGCGGAGGTCAAGCTCCTCGACGAGCGCGCTCTCGACTGGAAGACCTACGTGGACTACTCGGGCCTCGAGTCGGGCCTCCCCACCGCCGACGGCGAGGAGATCCGCGCCGACTACGTCACCCTCAAGACGGTGCGCGCCCACGGCTTCACCTGGGGGCACCTCCTCCGCAGCAACCTCGGCATCGACCCCATCCACGCCCTCCGCCTGCGCCTCGAGTACCGCAACTACGACCCCAACTACCTGCCGAGCTACTTTGACGCCCTCTACGAGATCCAGCGCGTGCAGTACCTACCGGGCGGGCAGGTGGTGGACCTCGCCAACGCCACCAAGCTGCAGCGCGTGCTCGGGCGCGACCCGCGCGGCCCGCGCGTCCACGGCGGCTACGCGGAGGCGAGCTGGCGCGTGGGGGACGGCTTCGCCCTCGCCCTCGGGCTCGAGGCCAACAGCCAGACCCCCGACAACCACGCCTTTGTCCACATCGAGGTGCCGCAGGCGGGCAGCTGGCAGCTCTCCACGTCGTACCACCGCCGCAACGCCGCCTCGGCGCGCGACCTCTTCGCCGGGGGCTTCGCCGCCAACGACATCTGGCTCCTGCAGACTCGCTACCGCATGGCCAGCTGGCTCCACACCAACCTCACCGTCATGACGCCGTTCGGCTTTGGCCCCAACAGCGTCTTTCAGAACTCTCTGCAGGTGAATCTCAGCGCAGAGATCGGTTTCGCTTACGCTTATGAGAGGGAACAGCCATGAACGCTGCGCGCGCTCGCATCCCCCGCCGCGCCCTCAGCGCCCTCAGCGCCCTCAGCGCTCTCAGCGCCCTCAGCGCCTCCTGCGACTTCGTCAGCTCCGCCACCGAGCTCACTTTCGGCGCCGGGCAGGTGCCCCTGCTCTCGCAGGTCATGGAGTACCCCAGCGTCGAGCGCCTCACAGGGCTCAACGAGTCCGGCGAGGCGATCCCCGGCATCCCCGCCGACCTGTCGGGGAGCACCATGGCGCACCTCGTGGGCGCCCTCGGCGCGCAGGGGGACTGCGCGCAGGTGGTGGACCTCGTCGGCCTCTCCCCCAACGTCACCCGCGCCGCCTTTGAGCTCAGCGCCTGCGCTGAGGACGACCGCTGCGCGGGCGTGTGCGCTGGCGACTTCTATGGCCTCGACGCCCGCGTCGCCCTCGACATGCGCGTCCTCGACGCCGCTAAGGCCAAGAAGCTCACCTCGCGCCTCTCCAAGGACAGCGCCGACGCCATCACCCAGATTCGCCTCCAGTTCAAGGAGCTGATGTTCTTTGAGGGGGAGGGCGAGGGGCGCGTGAGCACCAACCACACCGTCACCGGCTTTGAGCTCTGGCTCGGGGCGCCCGGGGTGGAGCCGGTGCGCCTCCTCGGCGCGCGCGACTTTGAGCGCATCAGCGCCTCCACCGCCGAGGGCGAGGCGGAGCGCTACGAGATCCCCCGCGACAGCGCCGTCGCCCGCGCCCTCATCGACCGCATCCTCGGCGGCGAGGACGTGGACATCTCCATTGACCTCCGCTTCCGAATCCCGCGCGGCTTCCTCTACTCTCTCGGCCTCTCCCCCGCTGGCGTCTCCCAGGTGATTCAGCCTGAGATCGTGATCGACGCCATCGAGGCCGCCACCTCCACCCTCTAGCTAGGAGCGCGTGATGAGCTTCTCCTTGGGGCGCCCCGCCCACAGCGCCGCCCACAGCGCCGCCCACAGCGCCGCCCACAGCGCCGCCCACAGCGCCGCCCTCTGCGCCGCTCTCTGCGCCGCCCTCTGCGCCGCCTGCATGAGCTACGACCACCAGGGCCTCCCCCCACCCGAGGGGGGCGCGGGCCTCTCTCCCCTCTTTAACGGCGCCCCCGTGGACGCCCCCTGCGGCGCCGACGCCGACTGCCGCGACGGGCTGGTGTGCGCCGAGGGCCGCTGCGCCCCTAGCGGTCAGACCCCGGAGTCTGCCCCCTGCCTGCGCTCCGACGAGTGCGCCGAGGGCCTCCGCTGCGGCTGGGCGGGCTTCTGCGTGGCGGAGGGCACGCGCGCCCTCGGCGAGGCCTGCGGGCATGACGGCGAGTGCGAGCGGGGCGCTGCTTGCCTGCGCCTCGGCGGGATCGGCGGGCAGTGCGTGGCGCGCGAGGGCGGGGCGGGCGGGCTGCCCCTCGGCGCCGCCTGCGGCGCGAGCGACCTGTGCGCGGAGGGGCTCGTCTGCTCGAGCGAGCGCGGCGAGTGCCTGCCGGGCAGCCTCCTCCTCAACCCCGACGCCTTCCGCGGCGTCGCCTGCGACCTCGAGGGCGACCTCGCCCGCCCCTTTGGCGTCCGCCACGCCCTCCCCGGCGAGGGGGCTGACTTTTTCGCCACCCCCTTCCCCAGCGACCTGCGCGTGACCGGCGGGCGCCTCAACCTCACCGACTACCCCACCCCCGGCGCCGCCTTCAGCGAGCGTGACCTCTTTAGCGGCCTCCTGCGCGAGGTGGAGGCGCTCCGCGACGGCTGGAGCCGCAACCCGGGCATCTACCTGCGCTTCACGCGCCCCCTCAGCGAGTCCTCCGCCCGCGAGCTCGTCTCCAAGCACCTCCGCCTCGTGGACCTCACCACGGGGGAGGACCACCCCTTCACCGCCGAGCTGCTCAGCGACCGCAACAAGTACATCTGCCACAACGCGCTCCACATGCACCCGCTCTGGTCGCGCCCCCTCGCGAGCGGCCACACCTACGCCGCCCTCGTCAAGCGCAACGTCCGCTCCGCCGACGACGAGCCCCCCGCGCAGCTCGACGCGCTGCCGGCGCTCCTGAGTCCGAGCGCGCCCACCGAGAGCGCCGCGCGCGCCGCGTGGCTCCGCTACGGGCCCCTGCGCGAGTGGCTGCGGGCGGAGGGCGCGCGCTTCACCGCCGACGACGTCGCCGGCGCCGCCGTCTTTACGGTGCGCGAGGAGACGGACCTGTTCGTGAAGGGCCGCGAGGCCGTGTGGCGCGCCGACGTGCCGCGCCTCGACGGCGCGCCCGTGCTCTGCGAGGAGGGCGTGACCTCGCCCTGCGCTACCCCCAACTACACCGCGCCCCCCACGGCGCCCACGGCGCGCGACCCCCGCGACTGCCCCGAGCGCCCCCACCCCGCCTTCCACGAGCTGCACGCCCGGGTGCGGATGCCCGTCTTCCAGCGCGGCGCCCTCCCCTACGCGACCGCCGGCGGCGACGTGGAGCTCGAGGGGGGCGCCCCGCGCCTCGCCAAGTACATGTCGATGTGCATGGCCATCACCCTCCCCAAGACGGCGCCGATGCCGGAGGGGGGCTGGCCGGTGGTCCTCTACGGGCACGGCACCGGCGGGCGCTTCCGCGCTGGCGCGCAGCTGCTCGGGGCGAGTCTCTCGTCCCTCACCGTGGACGGCGCGGCGGCGCCGGTGGCCATCATGGCGATCGACCAGTCCATGCACGGCGACCGCCTCGGCGATGACCAGACGCTCTCGCCGGGCCCCCTGTTCTTTAACGTGCAGAACCCCAAGGCCGCCCGCGGCAACCTCATCCAGGGCGCCCTCGATAACTTCGCCCTCGTGCGCTTCCTCAAGGAGTCGCCGAGCCTCCGCGGGCTGGTGGTGGGCGGCGTGGGCGAGGTGCGCTTCAACCCCAACCGCCTGAGCTACCACGGCCACTCGCAGGGCGGCACCACCGGTCCTCTCTTCGCCCCCTTTGAGGACTCGCTCACGGGCGCCGTTTTCTCGGGGACCGCCGGCGGGCTGCTCTTTAGCCTCCTCGGCAAGAAGGAGCCCTACGACGCCACCGTGGGGCTGCGCCTCACGCTGCAGGAGCTCGAGTTCGACCACACGCACCCGGCGCTCCACATCTTCCAGGAGCTCTTTGATGACGTGGACCCCCTCAACTTCGCCGCCAAGCTCTACGAGGCGCCCCACGGCGCGCCCCTGCACGCGCTCCACATCATCGGCCTCCGCGACAACTTCACCCCCGACGACGGCCAGCGCGGCTTCGCCGCCGCCAGCGGCGGGCTGGTGGGCGCGCCGTTGGGGGAGGAGGACTTCGCGGAGCGCGTGGGCCTCGCCCCCCTCGGCCTCGTGAGCAGCCAGCTCCCCCTCTCGGGCAACGTGCGCGGCGTGGGCGCGACGCCCGTGACGGGGGTGGTGACCGCCTTCACGCCGGCGCGCGGCGAGGGCGGCGCCGACGCCTATGACGGGCACTTCGTGGCCTACCGCGACGCCAACGCCAACGCGCAGCTCGTGCGCTTCCTCGGCGACCTCGCCCTCGGCCGCATCCCCACGGTGGTGGAGGGGGCGGAGTGACGAGGGGCGCGCGGCGCGCGGCGCTCGCGGGCGCGCTGCTCGCCGGCGCGTGGGGCGCCCGCCCGTCGCCCTCGGGGGCGTGGGCGGAGCCGCCCCCCGCCGAGCGGGCGCGCTTTGGGGAGCTCGTGGCGCGCGCGGTGCAGGCCTATAAGGCGGAGCGCTTTGAGCAGGCCATCCTGCTCTTTGAGGAGGCCCTCGGGGTGGAGCCGAGCAGCCCCATCTACTGGAATCTGGCGGTGCTCTACGACAAGCGCGATGACCTCGAGCGCGCGCTCAAGTACGTGGACGCCTTCCTGCTCGACCTCGGGCAGCCCGAGGAGAAGCGCGACAAGGCCTTTGAGCGCCGCGCGGACCTCCTGCGGCGCCTCAAGGCGCGCGAGGAGGTGCAGGCGGCGGCGCGGGCGGCGGCGGCGCGGGCGCAGGCGGCGCGCGAGGCGGCGCGCGCGCGCCTCGGGGGGGCGCCGCCCGCGCCCGAGGAGGCGCCGCCGGCCTGGGCGGCGGGCGGCGCGCCGCCGCCGTCGCGCGCCTGGGTCGCGTGGACCACCTCGGGGGTGGCGCTGGTGTCGGTGGCGAGCGGCCTGCACCTCTACGCCGACTCCGTGTGGCAGTCGCGCCCCGCGGGGGGGGGGGCCGAGACGCTGCGCGCGCAGTCCAAGGCGGTGAGCACGTCGTGGGTGGCGGACGGGCTGCTCGCGCTCGGCGCCTCCGCCCTCGGCTATGGGCTGATTTCGCGCCTGCTCGCGCCCTCTCCCGCGCCCCTCGCCCCCCCCGCGCCCCTCGCCCCCGCCCTCGCCCCCGCGCCCCCCTCCGTGCGCGTCGCCCCCTCCTTGGGCGGCCTGTCGCTGGAGGGGGTGTTCTAGGGGGCGAGGGCGAGCGAAGCGCTCGATTTGCGTTGACGCGCCGTTCCGCTACACTC
>VGTA01000229.1 GCA_016874875.1 Deltaproteobacteria bacterium
AAGAGTACCAGCATCGCCTACAGAGCTTCATGGACCAACAGCGCGACGCCCTCGCGGAGCAGCGCGCCTCCTTCACGGAGAGCGCGCGCCAGTCGGCGGACCTCCTCACGCAGGTGCGCAATGACAGCCGCACGATGCTAGAGGACGTTACGCAGCGCGTGCTCAAGAGCGCCGAGGAGATCCTCTCGCGGGCGCGCCAGGAGGTGGAGCAGAGCCTCCACGTGGTGCCTGCGATGCTCACCTCCGTCCGCGAGGAGACGACGATGCAGCTCACGCAGTTCCGCGAGACCTATCAGGCGCGCCTTGGCGAGTTTATGACTCGTCAGAACGACGCCCTCGAGGCGCAGCGCGCGGCCTCGGAGGAGACCGCGACCGCCTCAACAGAGATGCTGAGGAGGGCGCGCGAGGAGGTGGAGCGGGGGATGCGCGAGGTGCCTGAGCGACTCGCGGCGATGCGCGACGAGACGACCGCGCAGCTCACGTCTTTTCGCGAAGAGTACCAAGGGCGCCTCCAGTCCTTCATGGACCAGCAGCGCGACGCCCTCGCGACGCAGCGGGACTCCTTCGAGGAGAGCGCGCGCCACTCCGCGGCCCTGCTCACGCAGGTGCGAGATGACAGCCGCGTGATGCTCGACGAGGTGAAAGAGCGGGTGGTGAAGAGCGCCGTTGAGATTCTCAAGCAGGCGCGCGTCGAGGTGGAGCAAGGCCTCCAGGCCGTGCCCCAGATGCTCGCGCAGGTGCGCGAGGAGACGCAGCGGCAGCTCACGGACTTCCGCGAGGAGTACCAGCGGCGCCTCACGGAGTTCATGACGCAGCAGAGCGCCATCCTCAACGAGGTGCTCGGTGAGCAGCGCGAGGCCCTCGCGGGGATCGTGCGCGAGCTGCAGCAGGTCTTTGAGCGCGAGTACGCGCGTCGCCGCGAGCTCGGGGAGGAGACGAGCGGGCACATTCAGCGCGTGGCGGAGTCCGGGCGCCTCCTCAATGAGCTCAGCTCGATGCTCGGCGCGCAGTCGGCGGTCATCCTGCCCAAGATCGCGGAGGCGAGCCAGCACGTGGCGGAGCAGATGCGCGGCGCCTATCAGCAGTACCAGCAGCTCGAGCGGACCTTCTCGTCCTCAGCGGCGTCCTTCTCGACGTCATCGGCGGCGTTCGGGGAGCAGGTGCAGAGAGCCTTGGTCGGCGTGCAGGAGCGCCAGGACCGCTTGTTCGCGGATCAAGATGAGCATCTCAAGCAGATCTTTGATCACCTCCTGCAGGTCACGGAGAACCTCTCGCTGGTGGTGCGTGAGATTCAGAGCGAGCAGCGCGCGCTCAGCTATGACCGGCAGGGGAGGTGAGCGCGATGAGCGACCCGCTTTTTTCGACCGGGCGCCCTGAGGCCCAAGAGTCGAGTGGTGATCACTACCTCTCGATCAGCGACCTGATGAGCGGGTTGGTGCTGGTGCTCTGCTTGATGGTGGTGGTCTTCTCGGTGCAGTACAAAGAGAACGTGGAGCTGCTGAGGAAGAAGGAGGAGCGCCTCAAGGAGGTCGAGAAGGAGCTGCAGGCGCTACGCGCGGTGCGGCGCGACATCATCCTCGGCCTCCAAGAGACCTTCCGCGCCGAAAACATCGACGCCGAGATCGACCCGCAGACGGGCGACGTGAGCATCAAAGAGAGTCTCCTGTTCGCCTCTGGCAAATACGCGCTGAACGCGGACGGCGTGTCGCTGCTCAATCGCCTCGTGCCCACCTACAGCCGCGTCATCTTCTCGCGCGCTGACTTCAAATCCGCCATCTCCCACATCTCCATCGAGGGGCACGCGAGCAGAGACGGCGAGTCTGTGCCGAACATGTCGCTCAGCGTCTCGCGCGCCGCGGAGGTGTACCGCTTCATCAACGACAAGCTCGGCTACGGGCTCGACCACCCGCTCGTGCAGACGCTGCTGATCGCAGGGCGCGGGGAGCTAGAGGCGAACCAGTCATTTGACCGCAGCGAGGACAGGCGCGTGGTCTTCCGCTTTCGCTTTAAGTCGGACGAGCAGGCGCTCGACATCCTTCAGCGCTTCAATCAGCACCTACAGAGCCTCTAACATGCTCCAGCGCTACCCACAGCTCACCCTCCGCCCCCCCACGGGCTCCCCCAAGCTCAGCGAGCTCGCGGCGCGCCTGCTCCTGAGTCCGCCGCCGCGGGCGGAGGGCGCCGCGCGGTCTTTCTTCCCGCTGCGCTCAGTGACGGAGGTGGCGCGCGAGCTGCTCGACGGCCCGGAGGATGTGACCCTCAGCTCCCTCGACCTCCTGCGCCTCATCGCGGCGCGCGAGGAGGAGCTGGCGCGCGCGGGGCTCCCGGTGCCGCGCCTCGCGCAGCGCCTGTGGGCGCACCTCCTCCCGCGCCCCACGCAGCTCGCGCCCCTCCTCTCGCGGGTCATCAGCGACGCGCTCGAGCGCCAGCTCCTCGGCGCCACGGGTCAACCGCCGTGGATGAGCGCGCCCCTCACGCGCGGCCAGGTGCAGGCGACGCCGGGGACGCCGCTGCGCGCGCTGCTCGAACTGCTCACGACGCGCGACGCCGGCCTCGAGCTCATGAAGACGGCCCACGCCGCGAAGGTGACCCCCTGGCGCCTGCTGCGCCCCCACGGCGTCACCCTCAGCCCTAAGCTCATGGAGAAGCTCATCGGGTGCGCGGTGAAGGCCCTTGAGCCCATCCGCACCCTCGACGCCAAGGACGCCCGCTGGCTCTCCGCGTGCGTGGACTACGCCAAAGAGAACCCCAGCCTCAAGGTCCGCTTCGCCGACGAGCTCTTGAGGGCCCTGCCCCAGAGCGTGGATAAGCAAGAGGGCCTGCGCCCCCTCGTGCAGTGGTTCACTGAGCATTTCGCCCGCAACTCTGAGGGCTGGAGGGCGCTGAAGCCTGAGAGTCAGCTTCGATTGGTTGATTGGCTGGGGGAGCTGGCGTATGGGGATTTTATTAAGTTGATCGAGCAGATCGCGCGATCGCTGCGTCAGTCGGCCGCGGGGTTTGATTCGCTTGAGCAGGCCGACAAGGAGATCAACCGCCTCCGTCGCCGAGGAGATTTTTGGAGCATTTACAAGAGGTCCTTCTCACGCATGCGTGTGCTCTTCCCCTCCACCTCGATCAGCAGCATAGAGAGAGAGTTCAAGGACCTGCTCAACGTTTGTCAGGTGGAGGTGCTCGGGCAGGGCGAGCAGATCGAGGTGGCGATTTTCGAGATCAAGCACCTCATCGTCGCCGAGATCTTCCGTGGGGTCGTCTCGGAGATGCTCATTTTTAAGAACACCCCAGAGGCAATACAGATCCTCTTTGAAGGGCCTGTGGGCATCGATCTCCTGCGCGTCGATGCTCGCCTCGACCCACATCGAGTCAAGGTCTTTGATCACCGCTATGCTTGGCAATCCATCGCGCAGCGCTGGATTTTTAGTGAGGGGATTCGTGTGGACTCCGGGGTGACGCGCATCCCGAATCTCCGCACACCCCTCGTAGCCGGACAGCTCCCATTGAATGATGAGAGCACCTCAGCTGAGCGCGCGAACGGGGTAAAGTCATGGGAGCGAGACAGGGCGACAGCCGTCCGCGCGGCGCGCGCCCGCTACGTGACGCCTCCGCGGAGCTCCTAAAGCCCCGCCCCCCCTCACTCCACCGGCACGCACCCCGCCCCAAAGCTCCCCGCCGGCTCACAGCGCCACCCCACCAGCCCGCAGTGGAAACCGTCATAGCTGACCCCATTGCACGTGAGCTCCACGTCCCCATCACACACGCGCTCCCCGCTCACGAAGCACCCCCCCGCGCGCCCCACCGCCGCGCGCTCCTCCTGCTCAAGCGCCTCCTGCCTAGAGGCGCCCATGTGGTCCTCAGGAGAAGGGGAGGGGGAGGGCGCGGGCGCGGGCGCGGGCGCGGGCGCCGGGACGGGCGCGGGCGCGGGGCCGGCGCGGAGGGCCTCGTCCACGAAGGGGCGGAGGGGGGGCAGGAGCACAAACTCCCCGCACGCGCCCGCCGCCAGCCCCACGAGCTCGTCGCGCTCGTTGAGGAGGGCGGCGCCGGGGGGCTCGCAGCCGAGGGGGGAGGGGGCGAGGAGGCCGCGCGCGCCGTCGAGGCCGGCGAGGGCGCGCGCCTCGCTGAGCAGCGTGAGCGCGCCGAGGGCATCGGGCGCGAGGGCGCGCGCGCCCCCAGCGTCGCGGTCGAGCCACACGAGGGCCACCTCGCCCGACGGCGCGAGCGTCACCCGCGCGGAGAGCGCGAGCAGGCGCGGGGCGGCGCCCACGGCCATCAGCGCGATGTCGCAGCCCCCCTGCGCGCACGGGGCGGCGCAGGCGCCGGTGGTGAGGGCGGCGCGGGCGCTCACGGGGTAGGCGAGGCAGCCGCTCGGGAGCAGGGCGCTCACCAGCTCGTAGCCGCCGCGCTGCCCGTCCCCGGCCTGCGCGCGCCCTACGCCGCCGCCGCTGAGCTCGGACTTGTTGAGCTCGGCGGGGGTCTCGGCGGTCAGGTCGTCGGCGCAGGCGCACAGGAGGAGCGCGGCGGCGAGGGCGGCGCGGGGGCGCCGAGGGGGTCGGGGGGCGCGGGCGGGCATGGGAGTCCTCTGGGCGGCAGGGTGAAGGGTTTTTAAAACGCCTGTTTTAGCTTCGAGTCTATGAACTGTGCCGCGCGCCGGGGGTTGATTGCAACCCCTCAGCGCGCCACGGGGTCCACCTCGATCACGCCGAGCTGGGCGTCGTCCACCTTCTCCACCATCTTCCACCGAACCATCCCGAGGCTCGCGAGGGTGCCGCCGAGGTAGGTGGGCACCTGCGCGTCCTCCGAGATGTCGTAGTCCACGAGGAGGCTGCGCCCCTCCATCTCGGGGTAGAGGGGGTCCTTGTCGCCGGGGCTGCCCACGTAGACGTAGCCGTAGTCCCGGAGGAACGCCAGGGTGGGCAGCAGCGCCACGTCGCCGCCGAGGCGGGTGCGGAGGGGGTCGTAGCCGTCGCGCGCCACGCAGCTCACGGGGGTGTCGTCGGGCTCCGCGAGGCGCGCGGCGGCAAAGATCTCCGAGAAGCGCACCCCGCGCCGCCGCACCGTCTCCCATGTGCTCGCCGACACCTTCTGCGCGCCCCACACCTCCTCCACGGGCAGCCCGTTGACGCTCACCTCCTCGAGGGGGCCGCCGCGGAGGGAGAAGGTGAGGATGGAGAACTCGAACTGGGCGCGCTCGCCCTGCTCGCCGCCCTGGGCGCCGGCGGGCTCGCCGCTAGGCTGGGCGCCGGCTTGGGCGCCGGCAGGCTCGCCGCTGGGCTGGGCGCCGGCGGGCTCGCCGCTGGGCTGGGCGCCGGCCTGGGCGCCGGCCTGGGCGCCGGCGGGCTCGCCGCTGAGCTGGGCGCCGCCCTGGGGGCTGGGGGGGGCGGGGTCGCCGCAGGCGGTGAGGGCGCTGAGGAGGAGGGCGAGGAGGGCGGGCAGGGGGGCGCGGGCGGGGCGGGGCGGGCGGGAGCGCATGGGGGACCTCGGAGGGCGGGGGGGGGACTGGAGGAGGAGCCGTGTTGAAAACCGCTTGTGGGGTATACACATACTAAGAGCCTGGCACCTATAAAGACCTCTTAAAGACCTCTTAAAGACCTCTTAAAGACCTCTTATAGCGACTCTGATCGCTCCTCTCAAATCGGCAGCGCGAGGGGGCGCGGCGCGAGGGGGCGTGGCGCGAGGGCATGGGTGGGCGTTTGGGTGCGCTCAGACAGCATCAAAAACGCTTACGGCGCCTGCACATAATAAGAGGCTGGCACCTATAATCCCCCCTCAGTACCGCCCCCCCAGCCCCACCAGCACCTCCCGCCCCGCGCGCGGCTCCTGACTCCCCACCACATACGCCGCGTCGAGCAGATTACGCCCATCGAGCGTCACCCGCAGCGCCCCTCCCCACGCCGGCACCACATAGCGCAGGTGAGCCCCGAGCACACAGAACCCCGCCAGCGCCTCGCGCTCCAGCGCCCCCGTCCGCACATCGGGCGAATACGCCACCTGCCCCGTCTGACACGCGCCC
>VGTA01000230.1 GCA_016874875.1 Deltaproteobacteria bacterium
CGGCACAGACGCCGGCACAGACGCCGGCACAGACGCCGGCGCCCCCCCGCCCCCCGCCCCCCCCGTGAGCGGCGAGCACTTCCTCAACATCGCCCTCAACGAGTTCGCCCTCGTCCTGCCCTTCAAGCTCACCTTCACCGCCAGCCCCGGGCAGTTTGACCAGGTGACGCTGCAGGCGATCAAGAACGGCGCCGTGAGCGACCCCATCGCCACCCTCACCAACGTGCCAGTCCCCGAGAGCCAGCTCTTCACGCTCGACTTTGGGCGCGCCACCCTCCCCGCCGCCTTCTCCCCCACCTCGTCCGACGTGGACATCCGCCTCACGCTCACCGTCTCGGAGCTGCGCGAGGGGAGCTTCTGCGGCGACATCCGCGGCGAGGTCATCACCTTCACCACCCCCGTCACCGCCAGCACCTTCGCCGCCTACCCCTGGGGCGGCGAGGGCGACGCCCCCGCCTCCTCGTGCGACCAGACCGTGGTGGAGTACGACCCCATCGCCGAGTGCCCCGCGCTCACCGACGGCGACAACGCCGGCTTCCCCTCCGCGGGCCTCGCGCGCGCCTTCCGCGTGGTCCTCCCCACTGGCTACGACGCCGCCCAGCGCTACCCCCTCCTCATCGCCTTCCACGGCCTCGGCGACAGCGCCGCGGAGCTGCTCGAGCAGAGCGCCCTCGACGTCGCCACCCGCGCCGGCGGCGTGATCCTCATCGCCGCCGAGTCCCAAGGCGACCTCGGCGCCGAGTGGGAGTCCGGCGTCTACGGCCCCACCAAGGACCTCGCCTTCTTCGACGACCTCCTCAAGTGCGCCCGCGAGCGCCTCAGCGTGGACCCCGCGCAGGTCCACATCGCCGGCCACAGCGCCGGCACCTACTTCAGCGCCGCCCTCGCCCTCCAGCGCGCCGACGTGCTCGCCACCGCCACCCTCGTCTCCGCGGGCATGTCGGTGGACTACCGCGCCCCCGCGCAGAAGCGCCCCTTCTTCCTCACCTGGGGCGGCGCTGAGGACGAGGCGTACGAGCAGAACTTTGACGTGCAGACCCGCGGCCTGATCGACACCTTCGCCTCCAACGGCCACCCCGTCGTCTCCTGCGACCACAGCAACCTCCCCCTCGCCGACGGCGACAGCCGGCACAGCTGGCCCGACGTGGCGTCGAGCTGGGTCGTGGACTTCATCAAGGCCCACCCCCAGGGCGTCACCCCCCTCCCCTACGCCGCCGGCGTCCCGGCGAGCTGGACGGGGACCTGCGCGGCGCGCTGAGGGGCGCGCGCCCTCAGATCAGCGGCTTGAGGCGCATGAGCTCGAGCTGCGGCGTGATCACGAAGCTCTCCACCACCCCCTTGCCCTTCAGCTCCACGCCCCCCGTGGGGCGCAGCTCATAGGAGTTGAGGAGGAGGACGCGCGTGGCGAGCGAGAGGTGCACCGTGTCGGGCGCCCCGCTCGCCTCAAGGCGGCTCGCCGTGTTCACCGTGTCGCCCCACACGTCATACAAGAACCGCTGCTGCCCGATGATGCCCGCCGCCACCGGCCCGCTGTGAATCCCAACGCGCATGCGGAGGGGCAGCGCGCGGCGGGCGCGGATCTCGCTGAGCGCCTTGATCATCTCCACCCCCATCAGCACCGCCGCGTCCGCGTGGTCCTCGCGCGCCACCGGCAGCCCCGCCGCCGCCATGTACGCGTCGCCGATCGTCTTGATCTTCTCCACCCCAAAGCGCTCCGCGATGGCGTCGAACGCCGAGAACACCTCGTCGAGCGTCAAGATCAGCTCCGTGGGACTCATGTGCGTGGACATGCTCGTGAAGCCCACCAGGTCTGAGAACAAGATCGACACCGACTGGAAGCGATCGGCGATCATCGACTCCCCCGCGTCGAGGCGCTTGACCACCGGCGCCGGCAGGATGCGCGTGAGCAGCGACTGATAGCGCTTGTTCTGCCCCTCCATCTCGTCGGCGAGGCGCTTCTTCTCGATGCAGGCGCTGATGCGCGCCTTGAGGAGCACGCGGTTGAAGGGCTTCTGCAGAAAATCCTCCGCCCCGAGCTCAATGCAGCGAATCGCCGTCTCCACCTCCGCGTCCCCCGAGATCATCAGCACGGGGATGCGGCGGTAGCGCGTGTCCGCCTTGAGCTGCTGCAGCAGCGCGTCCCCCGTCACCTCCGGCATAAAGAGGTCGAGCAGAATCAGGTCATACGAGGCGCAGTCGAGCCGAAAGAGCGCCTCCCTCGCCGACGACGCCTCATCGCCGCGGATGCCCTCGCGCTTGAGCATAGAGCAGAGGAGGTCGCGGTTGCTCGCGCTGTCGTCCACCACCAGCACCCGCGCCCCGCGCGCGAGCTTCACCTTCGCGGCGTCCTTCTCCTCAAAGCGCTCCTCCTGCTCCTGCCGCTCGAGGCCCGCGTCGAGGTCCCGCGCCAGCGCCGTGAGGGCGTCGAGCCGCGCCGGGCGCGCCCCCGGCGGCGGCGTCCAGGCGCGCGCGATGGGCTCCCCCGCCCCGGCGGGGAGCGACGTGGAGGCCTTAAGGGGGAGGGCGCCGAGGGAGAGGGCGCCGGGGGAGGGGGCGCCGTGGGGGGGGGCGCTGAGGGCGCTAGCGGCGGGGCTGGCGGCGGGGCTGGCGGCGGGGCTGGCGGCGCTGGGGGTGGGGCGCGGCGTCAGGGCGCCGAGCGACTCCCCGCGCAGCGTGTCGCCGAGCGGGATGAGCGTGCTCACGCGCCCCACCTCGAAGCGACGGGGCGAGAAGAGCTCGTCGAGGCCCCGGTTGAGGTGCTGCAGCTGCTCCGCCAGCGCCCCGAGCAGCCCCCGCGCCTCCGCCGCCCACACCCCGCCCGCCCCCTCCTCGATGAGCTCGCTGAGCGTCTCGTCGAGAATCTCGCTGTAGCCCAGCGCCACGCCGAGGGGGTTGCGGAGGTCGTGCACGAACTTGCGCTCAAAGCGCGGCGCCCCCCCCTCCCCGAGCCGCGCCGCCAGCGCCGCCCCCGCCGCCTCCGTGAGCGGCAGCTGCCCCGCCACCAGCTCGCGCATCTCCTCGAGCCCCCCGCGCAGCGCGCTCATCGAGTCCGCCACGTCCTCCACGGCGGCGTCGCACAGGCGCGCCACCTGCTGCGCGTTCTGCGACAGCGCCCGCAGACTCCCCTCTAGGGCCGCCCGCGCCTCCGTCAGCTCCTCCACCCACCGCCGCGTCGCGGCGTCGATTTGGTCGTTCATTACGCTGCCTCTCCCTGTGCGAGATTCTCTGTGTGAGCGACTCCCTGCGCGCCTCCCTCACCCCAAGAGCATGCCCGAGTTCAAGGGGTGATGTCGATCACATGCGCGCTCACGTGCGTCACCAGCAGCGGCCCCCATGAGTCATTTTGGAAATCGAGCGGGAAGTTAGGCACAAAGCGCTGGCAGCGAATCTGAGCGCGGAGGCGCTCGTTGGACGCCAGCTCGGCGGGGCTCAGCAGGCCGCCGGCGGCGGCGCGGGGCCAGGCCGCCGGCAGGGTGGGGAGACTCGTGGCGCCCGGGTCGCCCACCATAAAGACACGCCAGAGGGGCGTGTGCGCCTCGCGTGTCTTGTTGCTCGCGCAGCCGCCTGGCGAGTAGGTGGTGGTGGTCACGCGGCGCACCTCGAGCTCACAGAGGTGCGGGACGGGGGACGAGGCGGTCTGCACCGGCGTCCACGAGTACGCGCGCCCTTGCTGCGAGAGCGTTGTGGCGTTGAGGAAGCCCGAGAACGACAGCGCCCCCCCGCCCGCCCCCAGCCCTGCGCGGCGGATGATGGCGCTCACCGCGTCGCGGCGCGGGTCGTCCTGCCCGTAGAGCGCCAGGGCGGCGCCCACGTACGAGATGCCCGTAAAATCCCCCGCCGCCGGCGTCACCGTCAGCGCGCGCGTAGCGGGCCCCCGCGCGAGCTCCTCGGCGGGGATGTTGACGAGGCCCATCGGGAACGCGCGCGCGTCGTCCGTGGCTCCCTGGTTGGGCCACACCCCCGCCGTGAAGCAGGTGGCGTACGCGCCCGCCGGCGCCCCCGAGACGCTGCACGACGCCGTGGCGCTCAGGTCGGTGGAGAGCGAAATCGTCACGTTGGCCACCTGACTCCCCGCCGGCGTCAGCGCCTGCGCGCGGCGGACGCCGATCTCGCCGAACGTCACCTGCGTGAGCAGGTCCGCCATCGAGGCGCTCCCCGACCGCAGCGCGTCCACCGCCACCGAGGTGCTGATCTTGCCGCCGAGCGCCACGAGGTCGTCGGTGGCGCGCGGCGCGTCGCGCAGCGAGTAGGAGTGCTCGTTGATCAAGAGCGGCACGAGGCCGACGGAGTCGTTCTGGCGCGGCACGTAGAGGTTGCCCGGAATCTCCACCTGCGGCAGCAGCGGCGCCGGCTGCCAGCACTGCGAGCGGCTCAGGAGCTGCAGCACGTTGAGCGTGGAGAGCTCCCGCACCGTCACCGACGGCATCACTAGCGCCAGGTCTGTGTCGCCGTCATTGCCGAGCTGATTGAAGTTGGACGCCGCCCCCGCCGCGCTGTAGAGCGTGGCGGGAGGGGTGATAGGGCGGAGACCCACGAGCACCTGCGGGCTGTCGGAGCCCACCACGGTGATGTTCTCGTAGCCGGGGGCGCCCACGGTGACGGTGACGGGCCCGAGGAGGCGCCCCGAGAAATCCTGCAGCGCGGCGCGCCCGCGCGCGTCGGTGAAGGCGTAGTTGGGCGCCGCCCCCGGCGCCCCGCGCACCGCCGCGTAGGGGTCGGGCTGCAGGTCGCTCCGGGGCTCGTCGCCCACCATCACCGACGCCCCTTGGACGGGCGCGCCGGTGTAGAGGTCGAGGGCGGTGGCGATAAGGTGGTGCTGCGTGCCCACGCACGACGAGAAGGCGAGGGTGTCGGGCGTCTGGTTGAGCACGCCCACCGACACCGTGGGGCGCGCCGCGTACTGCTGCGGCGCCCCCGCCCCGCACGAGGCGCTCACGCTGAGCTCCAAGACCACGCGCGCCGTGGCGGGCGCCGTGAGCACCCACACCCACTCCCCGTTGATCTGCACGGGGGCGCTGATGGGCGCCGCGGGCTGACTCGTGAGCGTGAGCGCGAGGTTGGGGGGGAGCGGGCGGCCGTTGAGGGCGGCGGGGCGCAGGCGCACGAGCACCTGCGCGCCGGAGTTGGGCACGAGGCACGTGGCGCTCACCGAGAGCGGCGTGCTGAGGTCGAGGTCCGCGCACGACACCTGCCCGCACCCCTCGTCCACGCGCCCGTCGCAGTCCTCGTCCGCCCCCCCGCCGCACGTCTCCTGCGAGGGGAGCGCCTGCCCCCCGCAGCGCCCCTGGAGCCCATCAAAGCACGCGCTCACCCCCGTGGCGCACACCCCCACGCCGAGGGTGCCCGCGGGGCCCTCATAGCACGCGGCGAGGTCCTCATCCACCTCGAGGTCGCAGTCCTGATCCACCCCATCGCAGCCGTCCGCGGCGCCCGGGAACACGTCCCCGCGCGCGTCATCACAGTCCCCCTCGCTCACCGTCACCCCATCGCCGTCCTCATCACACGCCTCATCCACCAGCCCATCACAGTCCTCATCCACCCCCGCCTCCGCCCCGCAGCGCTCGAGCGCCGGGAGCACCTCGCCCTCACAGCGCGCCTCCCCCCCCGCCCCGCACGCCGACACCCCTGAGCTGCAGCGCCCCACGCCGAGCGACCCCGTCGGCCCCGAGTAGCAGCTCACCACCTCCCCCCCCACACGCCCATCGCAGTTGCGGTCTACCCCCTCGCAGCCCTCCGGCGCCCCTGGGTAGGTCAGCGGATCGAGGTCATCGCAGTCCCCCGCCGCCGCCCCCACCCCGTCCCCATCGCAGTCCCCAGGCGCGCGGCACGGCCCCGCCCCCCCCTCAGCGCCTGCCTGCGCGCCCGCCTGCGCGCCCGCCTGCGCGCCGCCCTGAGCGCCGCCCTGCGCGCCCGCCTGCGCGCCGCCCTGCGCGCCGCCCTGCGCGCCGCCCTGCGCGCCGCCCTGCGCGCCGCCCTGCGCGCCGCCCTGCGCGC
>VGTA01000231.1 GCA_016874875.1 Deltaproteobacteria bacterium
GCCGCCCCCCTCCTGCGCGCCGCCCCCCCGCGCCCTCGCGCCTGCCCTCGCGCCTGCCCTCGCGCCTGCCCTCGCGCCTGCCCTCGCGCTGCTCGCGCTCCTCTCGCCCCCGCTCGTCGCCTGCGACGACGACACCCCCCCCGGTGGCGTTGTGGGGGGCGTCGTGGGGGGCGGGGTGAGCGCGGGGGTGAGCGCGGGGGGAGGCGCCGGCGCCCCCCCGCCCGCGGGCGCCTCGGCGCCCATCGCCGGGGTGAGCGCCCCCGGCGGCGCCGCCCCCCCCGCGGGCGCCACGCCGCCCCCCGGCGGCGTCCCCGCCACCGCCTGCGAGTTTGACGACCAGTGCCCCGGCGACCTCTACTGCTTCACCGCGCAGGGGCGCTGCGTCCCAGAGCGCCCCTGCGACCCCAGCGGCGCCTGCCCAGGCGGCCTCATCTGCGTGGGCGGGCTGTGCTTTGACGGTGGCCCCGCCGGCGGCGCGAGCGCCCCCGCCGCCGCCCTCGCCTTTGAGCCCGAGCGCCTGCGCTTCACCTACAGCAACGTGGGTGAGCGGCAGGTGAGCGTGGCGCAGCTGGTCAACCTCGGGGACGAGCCGCTCACCCTCGACCGCCTCGCCGTGGAGGGGAGTCCCGCCTTCGCGCTCTCCGCGCCCCCCATGACGCCGCAGCGCCTCAGCCCGGGCGCGCCGCTGTCGGTGGAGGTGTCCTACACCCCCGACGACGACCGCCCCGACTCCGCCCAGCTCGTGGCCTACACCGCCGAGGGCGCCACCGCGGCGCTGCTCATGGTGGGGGAGTCCAAGATGTCGGGGGGCGGCCCCTGCCTCACCGTGGCGCCGCGCCAGGTCTTCTTTGGGAGCGTGCCGCGCGGGCAGACCGCCACCCGCGACGTCACCCTCACCTCCTGCGGCACCTCCGACGTGCGCGTCCTCGACGTCCGGCGCGGCAGCTCGCTCTTTGGGGCGCTGCCCGCCACCTTCAGCTTCGCCGCCCCCCCCCGCGCCACCCCCATCGCCCCGGGGCAGTCGCTCACCCTGCCTGTCTCGTACGCCCCGCAGCGCGCGGGGCTCGAGGCGGGCTTCATCGAGATTCTGAGCGACGACCCCCGCGAGCCCACCCAGCGCGTGGACCTCAGCGCCCTCGCCGAGCCGCCACCCCTCCAGGACGTGGCGTTCCACGTGCGCCTCTCGTGGGACACCGACCTCACCGACGTCGACCTGCACCTCATCGGCCCCGGCGGGCAGGTGTGGACCTGCGCGGGGGACTGCTACTTTAGCAACGGCGGCCCCAACTGGGCCAACCAGGGCGAGTTCCGCGACGACCCCTTCTTGGACCTCGACGACGTGGACGGCTACGGCCCCGAGAACATCAACCTCGAGGCCCCCGCCCCCGGCGTCTATAAGGTCTGGGTCCACTACTGGGACGACCACGGCGGCGACGACCCCCGCGCCAGCGTCCAGCTGCTGCAGTACGGGCAGGAGGTAGCGTCGTTTGGGCCGCGCGTGCTGTCGGACGTGGACGACATGTGGGAGGTCGCCGAGGTCACGTTCCCCGGCTTCACGGTCCGCCCTATCAACGCCCTCAGCGACTACGGGCGCGGGCCGCTCTGCGTCGGCTTCTAACCGCTCAGGCGCCGCCCCGCAGCGACGCGCGCGCGGGCTAGGCGGCGGGCGCGCCGGGCGGGTCGAGCAGCTCCTCCTCGGGCGCCACCGCCCCCGGCGCGAGCGTGGGCGCGCCGCTCGGCTCGTCAAAGCGCGCCGCGCGCTCCTCGGGGCCGAGGTGGCGAGAGAGGGCGAGGTCGAGGTAGCGGTAGATGGTGCCGCGGCTCACCTCGAGGGCGCGCGCCGCCCCCGACACCCCGTTGTGGCGCTCCACCGCGCGCAGCACCTGCAGCGTGATGAGCTCCTTGAGCGTCAGCTCGTCGATCACCTCCGCCAGCTCCTGCGCGCCGGCGCCCACCGCGTGGGCGCGGGGGTCGGCGGCGGAGGGCAGGAAGCTGCCGGCGGCGGGACTCACGCGCGGGGGCGGCGGCGGCGGCGCGAGCTCGAGCTGGACGGGGCTGACGGGCCCCTCGGGGTGGCTGAGCTCCACGCGGGCGAGCAGGTTGCGCAGCTCGCGCACGTTGCCCGGCCAGGGGTAGGCGCGCAGCGCCAGCCACGCGTCGCGCGTGAGGCGCCCCGCCACGCTCGCCGACAGCTCGCGCACGAGGTCGCTGAGGTCGGCGAGGCGCGCGCGGAGGGGCGGCACCTCGAGGGTGAGCGTGGAGACGCGGTGGTAGAGGTCGGCGCGGAAGCGCCCGAGGCGCACCATGTCGGCGAGGTCGCGGTGGGTGGCGGAGACGAGCCGGAACTGCACGGGGCGGGGGGTGACGCCGCCCACCGGGCACACCTCGCGCCGCTCGAGGGCGCGGAGGAGGGCGGCCTGCGCGTCGAGGGGCAGCTCGCCGAGCTCGTCGAGGAAGAGGGTGCCGAGGTGCGCGCTGCTGATGAGGCCGAGGCGCTGCTGGGCGCCGGTGAAGGCGCCCTGCGTGCAGCCAAAGAGCTCCGCGCTCACGAGGTCGCGCGGGATCGCCGCGCAGTTCACCGCCACGAACGGCCCCGCCGCCCACGGCGAGCGCTCGTGGAGGGCGCGGGCGCACAGCTCCTTGCCCACCCCCGTCTCCCCGAGGACGAGCGCGGGCAGCGACGAGGGGGCAAAGCGATCCACGCGGTCGCTGAGGGCGCGCATGGCGGCGCTGCGGCCGCTCAGGGCGGTCTGCTCGCGGCTCAGGGGCGCCGGGAGCGGGCGGGGGGCGGCGGGGGCGGGGGCGGCGGGGAGGGGCTGGCGGTCGCGCATGGCGGGGTCCTGTGTCCTGTGGGGGCGTCGCGAGGTGACGGCGTCACCTGCCTGGGCGCCCGGTGGCCCAGAGCGACTCCCCCTTCGCCGTTTTTTGGGATGTGTTTCCCACTTTTTGCGCCGCGGGTGATTTTTTTTGAATAAGGCGCCCCCCCGCCCTCAGCCCCCCCCCTTCAGCCGCCGCAGCAGGCGCCCGAGGCGGTGATAGAGCACCGTCTTGCTCTGCGCGGTCCGCACGATGGGCGCCCCGGTCGTGTAGGGCACAAAGAGGCTCCTGCGCTCAGCGTTGAGGCGGGTGCTCTGCGCCACGCGGTGCCACAGCCGCCCGTCGTGCACCGTCATGTCGCCCGGCTCCGTCTCCACGCACAGCTCCTTGGGGTCGGGGCGGTGATAGATAAAGTAGGGCTTGCGGAGGAGCGTGGAGAGGAAGCCCTGCGTGTGCGTGCCCGGCAGGAGGCGCAGGCCCCCGTCGGCGGGGGTGATGTGGTCGAAATGGAGCCCAAAGTTGAGCATCTGCTGCGGCATCCGCAGATAGAAGATGTCGCGCAGGCCGTCGGTGTGCCAGCCGAGCCCCGGGCGCGCGCTGCTCGGGGTGTTGACGTAGCGGTTGAGTACCACCCCGTCCTGCTCGCTGTGCCCCACGCGCGCGCCGTCGCCCACGAGGCCCTTGAGGGGCTCAAAGCGCGCGTCATCGAGCAGGGCTCGCAGGGCGGGGGCGCGCTCGCTGCTGAAGGGGATGCGGTAGATGGCGGGCTCGCCGCTGAGGCCCGGCCCAAAGAAGAGCGGCACGCCCTTGATCTCGCGCACCCCCTCCGCCAGCAGCGCCGCCTGCAGCTCGTCTTGGGTGCGCTTCACCAGCTCCACCTCCTCCGGCGTGAGCACGCCCTTAAAGTGAAGGTAGCCGTGGGCGTGCAGGTAGGCGCGCTGCTCAGGGGTGATCTCCGCGCCGAGGCGGAAGGTGGCGCCGAGGGGGGGGGCGGGGGGGCTCATGCGGGCTCGCGGGGGGTGGCCGGGGGAGAGGCGGGGGACGGCGCTGAGCGTACCGCAAGGAGCGACTCGGGTGAAGCTTCTCTGTTTCTTCTCTGTTTCTTCTCTGTTTCTTCTGTGTTTCAAATAGTTATGAATGTGCTCCAATGTAGGCATAAATAAAGGGTTTGACCGCGCCGAGGGCTGTGGCACTCTGCGCGGGCGATTCGCAGAGGGGCGCGCCGCGCGCCTCCCCCCTCTCGGCTCGCCCGGTCCCCCCTTGACCTCCCGCCTCGCCCCCACGAGGCGCCCCGCACCGCGCTCCCCCCCACAGAGCAGAGGACGACGTGATTCCGCCCACGCCGCGCCCGCCGACGCCCCCGAGCGCGCCGGGCGCCCCCGACGACCCGCTCGTGCTCACCGTCCTGCAGGCCCCCCCCGGCGCGCCGCAGCAGAAGGTGGTGCGCGCGGAGGGCGCGGCGAGCGGCCGGCCGCCGCTGGTGTGGGCGGCGCACCTCGTCCGCTGCGCCAACATCGACGCGCTCGGCGCGCTGCTCGCCGCGCTCGAGGGGGAGTCGTCGTGCGTGCTCATCCGCGGGTGCCCGCGGCGGGGGGCGGGGGTGACGCACGAGGCGCTCGACTCGCTCCGCGCCGCCCTCGCGGAGCGCCAGGGCTCCTGGGCGGCGGCGCGCCCGCTCGCCGCCGCCCTCGCCCGCGCCCGCCGCGCCCTCCGCGCCCTCGCCGCGTCGCCGGGGGCGGCGGGCGCGGCGCTCGAAGAGGAGGAGGCGCGGCTGCTGGCGGCGCTCGAGGGGCTCGGCTGGCAGGCGCGCCGCAAGACGAGCTTTGAGGAGGTGCCGCGCCGCTGGGTGTGGCTCGACCTCGACAGCGGGCTCGACCTCCCGCACGCCGTGGACCTCTCGAGCCCCGCGGAGCACCTCGCGGCGCTCCGGTGGGTGGTGCGCGAGGCGCTCCCCGCCCACTTCCACGGCGTGAGTTTCGTGGGGCAGTGGTCGAGCAGCGCCTTCCTGCGCGGCAGGGAGGTCAAGGCGCACGTGGCGTTCTTGCTCGACCACCCCCTCGGCGACGCCCAGTGGCGCCGCTGGTCCTCCTCGTGGCCCCGCCGCTGGGATCCCGCCACCTTTGGCACCGTGCAGCCGCACTTCACCTGCGCCCCCCGCTTTGAGGGCCTCGCCGACCCCCTCGCCGCGCGCCTCTTTGTGGTGCGCGAGGGGCGCGCGGAGGTGCGCGTGGGGCGCCTTGACTCGTTCCCTGAGTCGTTCTCTGAGTCCTGCACGCTCAGCGCCAAGCCCGCGCCCGCCCCCACGATCGCGCCTGAGCCGCGCGCCCCCCGCGACTCGCTCGAATCGCTGGAAGCCCGCGAAGCCCGCGCCCCCCGCGCCCTCGCCCCCGCGCCCGCCGACGCTGTCGCGCGCCGGGGGGTGGAGGGGGGCGGGGGGACGGAGGCGGGGCGGCGGGCGCTCGCGCAGCACGCCGGACTCCTCGCGCACACCGCCGAGGGCGACCGCAACCGCCGCCTCTACCTCGCCGCCTGCGCCCTCGGGCGGCTAGAGGGGGGCGGGCAGGTCAGCGAGCCGGAGGTGCGCGAGGCGCTGCTGGCCGCCGCGGGGCGCTGCGGGCTGCTCGGGGAGGTGGGGGCGGCGGAGTGCGCCCGGCAGATCGGCAACGGACTCAGCTGGGGGCGCGCCCGCCCCCTCGCGCCCGACGAGGAGGGCCCCGCGCCGCTGTCGCTGCACGCCCCCGACTACCGAGCGCGCCTGGCGCGCGCCCTCAACGAGGCTATTTTCGCCGCGCAGCGCGCCCCCGCCCGCGTCCCCGTGCTGGCGCTCACCTGCGGCGGCGGCAAGACCACGGCGCTGTGCGAGCAGGTGGCGCGGGACGTGGCGAGCGGGCGAACGCGCGTGGTGCTCTGCCGCAACCACGAGATGGCGGAGGCGGTGGCGGCGGAGGTGGCGCGGGTGGCGGCGGAGGAGGGGCTGCGCCTCAAGGGGCGCGTGCGGGTGCTCGGCGGCATCCAGCGCCACTGCGCGCTGCTGGCGGCGGCGGTGGGGGAGGAGCGGGAGCGCCTCGCGCGCCTCGCCGCCCTCGGCCGCCGCGCCCTGTGCGGCGTGGGGGCGCCGAGCGCGGCGGGGCGCTGCCCGCACGCGGCCACCTGCGAGGGCGCGCGCCGCCC
>VGTA01000232.1 GCA_016874875.1 Deltaproteobacteria bacterium
TGGGGGGCAGGCGTGAGGGGGCGGGGGGGCGGGGGGCGAGGGGGAGGGTCAGCCACACCTCAAAGCCCTCCCCGGGCGCCGAGCGCGCCCGCAGCTCGCCGCCGAGCATCTGCGCGCGGTCGCGCAGACTCCGCAGGCCGTAGCTCTCGGCGTCGCCCCCGTCGCCCCCCAGCGCCCCCAGCGCCGCCGGGGGCGCACCGCGCCCGTCGTCCTCAAAGCGCAGGCACACGCCCCCCGGCGCCACGCTCAGCGCGAGGCGCGCCGCGCGCTCGCCGGAGTGCTTGATGGCGTTGAGCGACAGCTCGCGCGCCGCCTGAAACAAGAACATCACCTCCGCCCCCCGCCCCGTGGCGCACACCCCCGCCCACGCCTCCGGCGCCCCCTGCACCTCGAGCGCGAACCCCTGGTTGCGCCGCAGCCACCCCACCAGCCACTCGAGCGCCCGCGCCAGGTCCCCCTCCGCCACGTGCGGCGGCATCAGACTCACCATCAGCCCCCGCGACACCTGCAGCGCCTCCCCGAGCAGCCTCTCCGCCCGCGCCAGCGGCCCCTCCTCCCCGCCGCCGCCCCCCGCCAGACTCACCTGCATCCGCGCCGCCGCCAGCAGCGGCTGCAGCTCGTCGTGCAGCGCCTGCCCTAGCCGCGCGCGCTCCCGGTGCTCCACCTCCACGAGGTCGCGCGCCACCTCCTCCGCCGCGCGCTGCCGCTGCGCGGCGAGCGTCGTGGCGCGCCGCGCCTCCCCCGCGAGCCCCCGGAGCGGCGCGTCGAGGGCGGCGAGCGCGCGGGTGAGGCGCCGCTGCGCCGCGAACGACCACCCCAGCGCGCCAAACGCCCCCGCCAGCGCCAACACCAGCGCCCAGAGCGCCCACGAGAGCCGCGCCGCCGCTACCCCGCGCAGGGCGCCGAGCGCCCCCTCCGCCTCGCGCCGCGCCGCGCGGATGGCGCGCTGGTAGCGCTCCTTCTCGCGCAGGTACGCCTCGGAGCGCATGACCCCCTGCGCCGCGCCGCGCTCCCCGCGCCGCGCCAGCTCGAGCGCCTCCGCCTCGAGGGCGATGAGCGCCTCGTTGGCGGCGTACGTGTCGCGCGCGGCGCGCGCCTCGTCTCCCTCGGGCGCGCTCAGGCGCAGCAGCCGAGCGAGGCGCGCGTCGAGCGCCCCCTCCGCCCCCCTGTAGCGCGTCTCCCACGCCGCGTCGCCGGTGGCCGCGAACAGCCACGCCGACATCGTGAGCACCTCGTCGAGATAGACCACGTCGGCGCTCAGCTCCAGCCGCTCCTCGGCACGCCCCTGCGCCTCCCGCGCCCGCCCCAGCTCCGCCCGCAGCCACCACAGCGCCGCCACCTCAAGCGACAAGAGCAGGCTGAGCGCGAGCAGCGCCCCGTGGAGAACTTGGTGGAGGACGTGCTGCGCTTGGATGTGTTGGGTGTGGAACATCGAAACATCTCTGATGAGATCGTAAAAAATAAGTATATTTACCTAGGTAAATCTCTCTTCAGGATCGATAAAATAGCACAACTATCCCCTACCCGCACCCCGAGGCGCTCGAGTGTCCGCACCGCCCCCCTTCACCATCGGTCTCATCGATGACCACCCCACCTTCCTCATGGGCCTCGAGCAGCTCCTCCGCCGCGCCCCGCAGCTGAGCGTCCGCTGGGCGGTGGAGAGCGTGGCGGCGGCACGGGCGTGCCTCGCGCGCGAGCCCGTCGACCTCGTCATCATCGACCTCTCGCTCCACGGCGAGAGCGCCATGCCCTTTGTGCGCGAGCGCGGCGCCGAGCTCCCGGCGCGCCGCACCCTCGTCCTCTCCGCCTACGACGAGCGCCAGTACGGCGAGCAGGCGCTGCGGGCGGGCGCCACGGGCTACCTCAGCAAGCACGTCCCCCCGGAGCAGCTCGTGGCGCAGGCGCTGCGCGCCGCGCAGGGCAAGCTCGCCGTCAGCGACGAGCTCAAGGACTTCCTGCTCGAGCACCAGCTCACCCCCCACCCCGCCGAGCCCCAGCGCGAGGTGGACCCCGTGCGCGCCCGCCTCTCGGCGCGCGAGCTCGAGGTCTTTGAGCAGCTCGGGCGCGGGCAGAAGGCCTCCGAGATCGCCGCGCGGCTGTGCGTGAGCGTCAAGACGGTGGACACCCACCTCCACAACATCAAGCGCAAGCTGGGCGTGGAGCACGTGGTGGGGCTCATCCGGCGCGCGGCGGTGTGGGTGAGCGAGCGGGAGGGGCCGGCGCGCTGAGGGGGGCGCTGGGGGGCGCTGGGGCGCCCTGGGCGGATCACTGCAGATTGCACACGCTGCGCAGGATGCGCGCCGCCACCAGGTAGGGGTCGGCGTTGGCGTTGGGGCGGCGGTCCTCGAGGTAGCCGTAGCCCTTGTCGCCCACGCTGCGCGGGATGCGGATGCTCGCCGTGCGGTCCGCCACGCCGTACTTGAACTCGCGGTACGAGCACGTCTCGTGCGCGCCCGTGAGGCGCTCCTCGTAGCCGTACCCGTAGACCGCCAGGTGCGCCTCGATGTTACGCCCGATCGCCTCGCAGGCGGCGGTGATGTACGCCATGCCGCCGGGGGCGCGCATCTTGGCGGTGGAGAAGTTGGTGTGCATGCCCGCGCCGTTCCAGTCGCCCTTGGCGGGCTTGGCGTCGATGCTCACCGCGACGCCGTGGTCCTCGGCGGTGCGGTGGAGCACGTAGCGCGTCAGCCAGATGTGGTCGGCGGCGAGGAGCGCCTCGCCGGCCACCTGCACCTCCGCCTGCCCGGGCATCACCTCCCAGTTGAAGCCCGTGGTGGACAGCCCCGCCGCCGCCGTCCGCTGCATAAAGTCCTCATAGAAGGGGCGGCCGGTGATGTTGCGCGCGCCCACGGCGCAGTAATAGGGGCCCTGCGGGCGCGGGTAGCCGTTGACGGGGAAGCCGAGGGGCGAGCCGTCGAGCTTGGCGAGGGTGTACTCCTGCTCAAAGCCGATGTAGGGCTCCTCGCGCGCCGCGCCGAGGTCGAGCACGCGCCGCAGCTCGGCGCGGGTGTTGGTGCTGTGGAGGTCGCCCTCGCCCGTGAACACCTCGCAGAGCACCAGGTAGCCGCCCTCGCGGTGCGGGTCGTGGATGGCGCGCACGGGGCGCAGGACGATGTCGGAGTCGCGCCCCTCGGCCTGGTTCGTGGAGGAGCCGTCGGCGCCCCACTCGCTGAACAGGTCGAGGGGGATCTGCGCGCCGAGGGCGAAGGAGGTGGAGGGCGGGGCGCCCTTGAGCGTCTTGGTCTTGGAGCGGAGCTCCTTGGTGGGCTGCGTTCCGTCGATCCACACGTACTCGGCGAACACGGCCTGAGGGGCGTTGGCGGCTTGGGTCATGGGTGGCTCCTTGCGGGTGGGGCTCACCCCGCCACGAGCGGGGAGAGCGCCCCATCTGTGGCAGAGCGCGCGCCCGACCTCCATAGAGCGCTCTCTGAACTCTCGCTCAGAAATTCCCTCACATCTCCTCAGGGCGCGCTAGCCCGTAGCCCACCTCGCCGTGGAGGCTCAGGTCCATGCCGCGCGCCTCCTCGGCGGCGGGCAGGCGGAGGCCCACCAGGCGCTCCGTCAGCCACAAGAGCGAGAGCGTCCCGAGCCCGCCCCACAGCGCCGCCACCCCCACGCCCACCGCCTGATTCCACAGCTGCCCCCACAGCCCCGCCGCCGTCGGCGCGCGCAGGAAGAAGGTGAGGCCGAGCGCACCCACCACGCCCGCCACGCCGTGAATCCCAAACACGTCGAGGGTGTCATCATAGCCGAGGCGCCCCTTGAGGCGCAGCGCCCCAAACGACACCACCGCCCCGAGCGCGCCGAGGGCGAGGGCGCCCGCCGGCCGCACGTCGCCGGCGGCGGGGGTGATGGCCACCAGCCCCGCGAGGATGCCGGAGGCGAGCCCCACGCTGGTGGCGCGCCGGTGAGCGAGGCTCTCCACGAGCAGCCACGTCAGCGCCCCCGCCGAGGCGGAGAGCTGCGTCATGGCGAGCGCCTGCCCCGTCTTGAGCGAGCTCTCCACGCTGCTGCCGGCGTTAAAGCCAAACCAGCCCACCCACAGCAGCCCCGCCCCCGTGAGCATCATGACGAGGTTGTTGGGGACCGCGCGCACGCGCCCAAAATCGGCGCGCGCCCCCAAGTAGAGCGCTGACACGAGCCCCGCCACCCCCGCCGACACGTGAATCACCGTCCCCCCCGCGAAATCGATGGCGTGCCCCGTCAAGAAGCCGCCGCCCCAGATGATGTGGGCGAGGGGGGAATAGATGAGCAGACTCCACAGCGTGATCAGCAGGCAGTACCCCCCAAAGCGCACGCGCTCGGCGAACGCGCCGGCGATGAGGGCGGGGGTGATGATGGCGAACTTGCCCTGAAACATGCAGTACACGTACTCAGGGATCTTGCCAAAGGCGCGATCGTCGATTCCCGAGAGCATCACCTTGTCCGCCGACCAGCCCACCACGCCGCCCAGGCTCTCGCCGAACGCGAGGGCGTAGCCGCACACGGGCCACAGCACGCCGATGATGGCCATGGCGGCGAAACTGTGCATCATCGTGCCGAGCACGTTCTTGGGGCGCACCAGCCCCCCATAGAACAGCGCGAGCCCCGGAATCATGAGCAAGACGAGGGTGGTGCTGGTGAGCATCCAGGCGGTGGTGCCCGTGTCGAGCTGCGCGTCGAGCGGCGTGGCCATCACTCACCCCCCGCCGCGCGCTCAGGCGCCTCAAAGAGCGCCGCCAGGCGCTCGTCGCCGAGGCGGCGCGCCTCGTCGAGGGGCGTGGAGCCCCAGCGGTCGCGCGGCGACGGGGGCACGCCCTGCGCGAGCAGATAGGAGGCGGCGGCGAGGCGCGCCTCGGCGACGGCGAGGTGCAGGGGGGTGCGCCCGTCGTAGTCGGGACGGCTGAGGTCAAAGCCGCGGGCGCTCATCTCCTTGAGGGTCCCCACGTCCCCCTCCGCCGCCGCCCAGATCGCCATGCCCACCAGCTCGCTGTCGAGGGTGGAGAGGGGCTGCGAGCCCTTAAAGGCGGGGTCGGGGCGCAGCGCGGGGCGCCCGGGGCGGCCGCCGTGGCGGGCGAGGAGGGCGAGCACCTCGGCGTGCCCCGCCTCCTGCGCGTCGTCGGCGGGGGTGGCGCCCCAGCGGTCGGCGCAGTTGACCTCCCAGCCGCGCGCGAGCAAGAACTCCACCGTCGCCAGCTGCCCCTCCGCGGCGGCGAGGTGGAGGGGGGTGCGGAGGTCGTAGTCGCTCACGCGCCCGGCGGCGTGGTCCACCAGGTAGCGCTGCAGCCCCCCGATGTCGCCCTTGCTCGCCGCCCAGATGACCTCGTTGGCCTGCTGCGCCCGCCGGCGCGTGGCGTGGACGCGGGGGTCCTGCTTGGCGCCGCCGCCGAGGGTGTCGAAGTTGTGGAAGCGGAACCGCTCCACGAGGCGCTGGCAGAGCGCCACCCCGCGCACGCTGTTGCCGATCTCGTCGAGACGCGGCGACCACATGCAAAACCCGCACACGTTGGGCACCACCACCATGATGGCCCCCGACACCCCGCTCTTGGCGGGCAGGCCGATGGTGAAGGCGAACTCGCCGGAGAAATCATAGAGCCCGCACGTGGCCATCAGCGACAGGCAGCTCTGAACGGTGGAGGCGTTAAAGACCCGCTCCCCCGTCAGCGGGCACACGCCGCCGTTGGCGAGGGTGGCGGCGATCACCGACATCTGGCGCGCGTTGACCTCGATGGAGCAGCACTGGAAGTAGAACTCGAGGGTGGCGACGAGGTCGGTGTCGGGGGGGAAGACGCGGTTCTCGCGCATGAGGTAGCCGAGGGCGAAATTGCGGTCGGCCGTCTTGCGCTCGGAGAGGTAGACGGCGTTGTTGAAGCCCGCCTTCTCGCCCCCGGCGAGGCGCTGCCACTGGCGGGTGAGGAAATCAAAGCTGTCGGCGCTGCTCTTGCCCTGCTGCACGAGGGCGCAGCACATGATGGCGCCGGCGTTG
>VGTA01000233.1 GCA_016874875.1 Deltaproteobacteria bacterium
TCGCCTACGAGCTCACCAAGGTCGAGCAGGGGGTCAAGCAGGGCGCCACGCGCCTCGAGGGCCTCAAGGTGAAGCGCGCCGAGCTGATCGTGCCGAGCCGCCTTGAGCGCTTCGCGGGGCGCCACGGCTACCTCGCGGCGGAGGCGGGGCAGATGATCATCCTTGAGCGACGCTGAGAGGAGACGAGACGAGACGACCATGGACTACCAGACCCGCACCTACCTCCCGGTCTACGACGGTGGTGAGACGCGCACCTTTGAGGCGCAGCCCGAGGGCGCCCCGCCGCCGCCGCCACCGCCCCCCCGCCCCTCCCTCAACATCTCGCGCCTCGCCTTCCTCCACAACATCCTGCTCTGCGCCCTCGTCTGCGCCCTCGGCGGGCGCGCCCTCTACCTGCAGGTGCTCTCGCGCCACTACTACAAGCTCCACCAGCGACAGCAGCTCTCGCACATCAAAGAGCAGGGCTGGCGCGGCGTCCTCTTTGACCGCAACGGCCACGTGCTCGCCAACACGGTGCGCACCTACCTGCTCGACATCCAGCCGCAGAAGGTGAGCGCCGAGGGGCTCGCGCAGGTGGCGCGCCGCCTGCCGGAGCTCGTGACGGGGGTGGACAAGGAGCTGATGCGCTCCCTCGCGCGCTGGAGCGCGCTGCCCGAGGCGGAGCGCCCCAAGTACCAGCGCCTCTTTCGCCACGCCACCCCCGACGAGCGCGAGCGCGTCCACGCCGAGCTCGGGAAGTTCATCAACTCGCACGAGCTGCAGAAGCGGGTCTACCCCAAGGGCGACCTCGCCGGCTCCCTCATCGGCCACATGCCCATCAACAGCGACCACACGCGCGAGCCGATTCGGGGCGTCGAGCGCTCCTATGAGGCGCTCCTGCGCGGCGTGGACAGGCAGCTGACGGTGGGGCGCGACAGCAACCAGCGGAGCCTGCAGCTCGACAAGGTCCTCCCCGACGAGTCCACGCGCGGCGCCTCCCTGCGCCTCACCCTCGACATGCGCATCCAGCAGATCACCGAGGCCCACCTCAACGACTGCGTGCGCGACATGGGCGCCAAATCGGGGGTGGCGGTGATCATGGACCCGCACACGGGCGACATCCTGGCCATGGCGCAGGCGCCGAGCTACGACCCCAACCGCTACAACGTCTACCCCGCCGAGGAGCACGCCCTGCGCTTCTCCAACCACGCCATCGAGTCGATGTTTGAGCCCGGCTCCACCGTCAAGCCCCTCCTGGTGGCGGCGGCGCTCAACGAGCGCGTGGTCACCGCCGAGACGATGTTCTCGGGCATGGGCGGCGCCTACAACCTCGGCGGGCACAAGGTGTCGGACACCCACGCCCTGCGCGAGATGAACACGCTCGAGGTGATCCAGCACAGCTCCAACGTGGGCGCCATCCAGATCGCCATCCTGCTCGGGCGCGTGAACTACTACAACTACCTGATTCGGTTTGGCTTCGGGGCGAGCTCCGAGGTGGGACTCGAGCAGGAGCTCCCCGGGCGCCTCAGCAACATCACCGACACCAAGCACCACAAGGGGCAGGCCTCGGTGGTGCTGGGCAACTGGGCCTACGGCTACGGCTTCAGCGCCACGCCGCTGCAGATGGCGCAGGCGATCTCGGTGATCGCCAACGGGGGTCACCTCGTGGCGCCGCGGGTGGTGCGCGAGATTCTGCACGACAGCGGCGAGGTCGAGGAGCTGCCCGTCAACGTCCGCCGCCGCGTAGTGCGCGAGTCGGTGACGCAGACGGTGACGCAGGGGCTCGTGCTGGTGGTGGAGGCGGGGACGGGCAAGCGCGCCCGCGTGGACGGGTACGCGGTGGCGGGCAAGACGGGCACGACCGAGAAGTTCCAGAACAACACCTACAAGTCCGGCGCCTTCCTGACGTCGTTCATCGGCTTCGCGCCAGCGGAGAATCCCCGTTTCGCCGCCTACATCATCGTGGACGACCCCAAGCACGAGAAGTTCGGCGGCACCGTGGCGGCGCCCGTGTTCTCCAAGATCGCCAAGGAGGTGCTGCCCTACCTCGGTGTGCCGCCCACGCGCGCCCAAAAGGAGAGTCCGCGGCCCTTGTCGCGGGCGGTGAGCGCGCGCGCCTCCTCGGAGGTGACGATCGACTACCAGCCGTGGTGGTCCAAGGAGCGCTTCTTCCGCGGCGACGCCGCGCAGGACGAGCTGGTGCCCGACCTCAAGGGCAAGGACATCCCCGGCATGCTCGCGGCGCTCAAGGAGCTGCGGGCGGACGTGGAGATCAGCGGCTCAGGCGTGGTGGTGTCGCAGACGCCGGAGGCGGGCGAGGTGCTGCCGCGCGGGCGGCGCTTTAAGGTGCAGCTCGAGCGCCCGGCGGTGGTGCGCCACAGCACCGCGCGGCGCGGCGCGGGCGGGCGCTTTGGGGAGGAGGAGGACGGCGACCAGGAGCGCCGCTCAGAGGCGGACGAGGACGCCGAGCAGCCGATGGAGGAGGGCGCGCCCACGGCGCCGCTGCCCGTGGAGTTCCTCCGCGCCGCGCCCGCGGAGGAGCCCGTGACGCGCGGCCTGCCCCCGCGGCGCCTGTGAGGGCGCGCCCGTGAGCGCCGCCTCCCGCGAGTCATCTCCCGCGCCCCCCTCTCTCTAGGCCCCCTCTCTCTAGGAGCGCCCCCATGCCCGCTTCCCTCAGCGACCTGCGCGCCCGCCTCGACACCCTGCGCGCCCTCACGCCCCTCAGCGGAATCACCCACGACAGCCGCGCCGTGCGCCCCGGGTGGCTCTACGTGGCGCTCGCTGGGCGCGCCACGCACGGCGCGCGCCACATCCCGCAGGCGCTCGCGCGCGGCGCGGCGGCGGTGGCGGTGAGCGCGCGCGAGCCGCGCCCCCCCGAGCTGCCTCCCGAGGTGCCCACCCTCCTCCTGAGCGACCCCCGCCGCGACCTCGCGCACCTCTCGGAGTGGGTGTGGGGGGAGCCGCTGCGCGCCCTGCGCCTGGCGGGGGTGACGGGCACCAACGGCAAGACCACGACCACCACGCTCCTCGCCGACGCGCTGGCGGAG
The DNA here is from genome assembly GCA_016874875.1 of Deltaproteobacteria bacterium. Classification (GTDB taxonomy): domain Bacteria; phylum Myxococcota_A; class Bradymonadia; order UBA7976; family VGTA01; genus VGTA01. The sequence continues at coordinate 3,027 of VGTA01000233.1, forward strand.
GAGGAGGGGGACGTGGGGCTGCTCGGGACGGTGCTCGGGCGCGGCGGGGGGCTCGCCGAGGCGTCGGCGATGACCACCCTCGAAGCCCCGGCGCTGCACGAGCGCTTCGCGCGCTTCCGCGACGCCGGCGTCCGCACCTGCGTGATGGAGGTGAGCTCGATCGGCGTCAGCGAGGAGCGCGTCCGCGCCGCCCGCTTCGCCGCCGCCGCCTTCACCAACCTCACCGAGGACCACCTCGACTACCACGGCACGATGGAGTCCTACGCGGCGGCCAAGCTCACGTTCCTGCGCGAGCTGCTGGCGCCGGGGGCGACGGCGGTGGTGAATCTCGACGACCCGTGGGGGGCGGAGGCGGCGGCGGCGGCGCGGGCGGGCGGAGCGCGGGTGTGGGGTCTGTCGCTCCACGCGCCCGCCGCCGACGACGCGGCGCGCGGGGGCGACGGGCTCGACGGGCGCGTGGGGTGGCGGGCGCTGTCGCTCCACGCCGACGGGCTCGAGGGAGTCCTCGCCACCCCCCTCGGCGACGTCGCCCTGCGCGCGCCCCTGATCGGGGAGTTCAACGCCTACAACGTGGCCACCGCCGCCGCCCTCGCCCTCGCCCTCGGGGTGGGGGAGGGGGCGCTCCAGCGCGCGATGGCGCGCGCGAGGGTGCGCGGGCGCATGGAGCGCGCCCTGGGCGGCCTCGACGCCCCCTGGGCGCTCGACCCGGTGATTCTCGTGGACTACGCCCACACCCCCGACGCCCTCCGCCGCGCCCTCGCCGCCCTGCGCGCGCCGCTCGCGGGCGAGGCGGGCGGGGCGGGCGGGGCGGGCGAGGCGGGCGGGGGGCGGCGCCTGTGGTGCCTCTTTGGGTGCGGCGGCGACCGCGACGCGCACAAGCGCCCGCTCATGGGGCGCGCGGCGGCGCTCGCCGACGGGGTCATCTTGACGTCCGACAACCCGCGCGGCGAGGACCCCGCGCGGATCGCCGCCGCGGTCCTCGAGGGCTGCCGCGCGGCGGGGCTGGCGGAGGCGCTCGCCGGCGCGCCCCAGCAGGGCGCCGTGTGGGTGGAGCTCGACCGCGCCCGCGCCCTCCACGCCGCCGTCGCCGCCCTCGCCCCCGGCGACGTGCTGCTGGTGGCGGGCAAGGGCCACGAGGCGTACCAGGAGGCGCGCGGGGCGCGCGCGCCCTTCGACGACCTCGAGCACGCCAACGGCGCCCTGCGCGCCTGGCGCGCCGCGTGGAGTCTCCACACCCGCGCCCTCTGCCACGACGCGGGGGGGGCGCTGGTGGCGGGGGCGCACGGCCCCCTCGCCGGCGGCGTGATCGACTCCCGCGCCCTCGCGCCGCGCGAGGCGTTCTTTTGCCTGCGAGGCGCGCGCGACGGGCACGACTTCGCGGCGGCGGCGGCGGCGGCGGGGGCGGCGGCGGTGGTGACGCGCCGCGGGTGGCGCCCCGCCCCGGAGGCGCGCGCGGCGCTCCTTGAGGCGCTCGCGCGCGGCGGGGGGGCGTGGGTGGAGGTGGACGAGCCCGAGCGCGCCCTCGCGGCCTTCGCCGCCGCGCACCGCCGCCGCGCCTTCCGCGGGGTGCTCGTGGGGCTCACGGGGAGCAACGGCAAGACCTCCACCAAGGAGCTGCTCGCCGCCGCCCTCGGGCGAGTGGCGCCCACCCTCGCCACGGAGGGCAACCTCAACAACCACCTCGGCGTGCCGCTCACCCTGCTGCGCCTGCGACCGCACCACCGCCTCGCGGTCATCGAGATGGGCATGAGCGCCCCCGGCGAGATCGCCCACCTCGCCGCCCTCGCCCGCCCCGACGTGGGCCTCATCACCACCGTCGCCGCCGCCCACCTCGAGGGGCTCGGCACCATCGAGGCGGTGGCGCGCGCCAAGGGCGAGCTGTTCGCCGGCCTCGCCGCTGACGGCCACGCCCACTTCAACGAGGCGCTCCCCCACCGCGCCGAGGCGCTCGCCGCCGCCCGCTGCCACCTCCACCCCGTCTCAGAGCGCGAGGCGCGCCTCGGCGTCGCCGCCCACTCCCCCCACGAGAGCGCCGCGTCCCTCTCGCTGTCGGCGCGGGCGCTGTGGGAGGCCACGGGGGTGGGCGCGGCGGAGCCGGCGGGCGCGGAGGGGGGCGCGGGCGAGGGGGAGGCGGGCGGCCCGTGGGGCGGCGAGGGCGGGTTTGAGGGGACGCTGCGCCTGCGGCTCGTGGGCGACCACCAGCTCCACAACGCGCGCCTCGCCCTCAGCGCCGCCCTCAGCGCCCTCGCCCTCCTCAGCGCGCGCGACGGCGCTCCCCCGCGCGCCGCCCGCGCCGCGGCGGTGGCGGCGCTCCCCGCGCTCCTCGCCGGCCTCGCCGCCAGCCCCCCGCCGAGCCTCCGCGGCGAGGCGCGCCCCCTGCCCGGCGGGGGGGTGGCGTGGGTGGACTGCTACAACGCCAACCCGCAGTCCACCCTCGCCGCCGCCCGCACCTTTTGGGCCAGCGGCCTGCGCGGCCCCCTCGTGCTCGGGGAGCTCAAGGAGCTCGGCCCCACCGCCGACGCCCTCCACGCCGCCCTCGGGCGCGACATCGAGGCCCTCGTGGGCCCCGCCGCCCTCGTCCTCACGGCCGGCGACGGCGCGCGCGCGCTCCACGAGGCGCTCCTCGCCGCCGGGCACCACCCCGCGCGCGCCGCCCACTACCCCCTCAGCGCCCTCGACGCGCTCACCGCCCACCTCCGCGCCGCGCTCGCCGAGGCGCCTCAGCAGAGCGTCTTGATCAAGGGCTCGCGCAGCGGCCGCCTCGAGCGCGTCGCCGACGCCCTCGCCCCCCCCCTCCCCTCCTCGCCCGCGCACCCGTAGCCCGTAGCCCTCCCCGCGCCCCGCGCCCCGTCATCGCGAGAGATCGAGAAAGCGACCCTCCATGCTCATCTGGCTGTTTGTTTGGCTGCAGTCACACTTCACCCCCCTCCGCGT
>VGTA01000234.1 GCA_016874875.1 Deltaproteobacteria bacterium
GGAGGAGATGAAGGGGCGCATCCGCGCCCACATCGCCCACACCCTCACGCGCTGGCCGCGCCTGCTCGACGACGCGGCGCGCGCCGAGGAGGGCGCCGAGCTGCGCGCCCTCTACGCGCGCCTCACGCCCGCGCAGCGCGCCGGGGGCGCCGCGCGGCTGCAGCGCGCGGTGGACCGCTTTGAGGAGGCGCAGATCTCCACCATTCACGGCTTTTGCGCTCAGGCGCTCCGCGCCGACGCCGTAGGGGCGGGCGTGGACGTGGGGCGGGTGCAAACGCACCTGCAGCCGCTCTTTGACGAGGTGGTGGACGACTACCGCAGCCTCGTCTTTAGCCAGTCGTCGCTGCAGTCCCTGCGCCTGATGGAGTCGCTGCGCAAGAGTCTCAACCTCGACCGCGGGGTGGACCTGATGCCGCTGGTGCGGGCGGTGCAGACGGGGGGCTGGGCGGCGGTGCTGTGTGACCCGGCGGGGGCGCCGTCGCACCCGCGCGTGGAGACCCCCGCCCGCCTCCTCGCCGCCGCCGCCGACCCGGCGGGGGTGACGCCGCAGGACGTGGTGCTCGCCTGGGGGCACGTGGCGCTCACCTTCACCCAGGACCTCCTCGACGGGCCCCTGCAGACGCTGATCGACGAGCGGCTGTCGGGGGACCTGCGCGCCACGCTCGCGGAGGTGAATCTCAAGGCCAAGTGGAACAAGGGCGCTGACGCGGAGGCGCAGGCGCTCGCCTGGGTGGCGCTGGAGCAGCTCCGCGCGCGCCTGCAGAGTCTGCGCGCGGGGGAGCGGAGTCTCGCGCGCCGCCTCGCCCCGGACGAGGGGCTGCCGCCGGAGGCGGACCTCCTCACCACGCTCATCGCCCTCAGCGCCGACCTCGCCGTCTTGTCCACGAGCGGCCTGCGGGCGGGGCTGAGCAAGAGCGCCAAGAAGGCCAACGCGCCCTACTATGAGCTCAGCCACCCCTTCTCCGACGCGCTCGACGCCCTGAGCGCGGCGCTCGAGGGCGCCAAGCTCGTGATGCGGGCGTGGTTTCGGCTCGGGATGGCGCGCTACGCAGAGCGCGAGCTGCCGCTGCGGAAGGCGGCGGGCGGCTTTGTGAGCACCGATGACCTGATTCACCTCACGCGCGCCGCCCTCGAGGCGGAGGGCTCGCCGCTGCGGGCGGCGCTGCGGGCGCGCTTTAGGGCGGCGCTGCTCGACGAGTTCCAGGACACCGACCCCACGCAGTGGGCGGTCTTTGACCTGGTCTTTGGGGAGGGGCACGCGCCCGTGTACCTGATCGGCGACCCCAAGCAGTCGATCTATCGCTTCCGCGGCGCCGACCTGAACGCCTACCTCGCGGTGAAGGAGCGGACGCCGGCGGCGCGGCGCTTTACGATGTCGCGCAACTTCCGCTCTGACCCCCGCGTGCTCAACTTCCTCAACCAGCTCTTTGACCCCCGCGCCGCCCGCCTCCTCCCCGACCACTACGGGCTCGCGCCCGCGGGGGCGTCGTCGGAGGGGGCGGGGTTCTTTGAGGACGCGCGCGTGCCTTATGTACACGTGGACGGCGGGCGCCCCGACCGCGTGGGGGACGGCCCCGCCGCGCGCCTCGTGCACGTCCCTTACGCCTACGGGGCGAAGCCCGACGGCGACCTCGTGGAGCAGGTGGCGGCGGACGTGTGCAGGCTGCTGCGCGCGGGGCGCGCGGTGTGGCCCAAGGGGGTGGGGGCGGGGCAGCCGCGCCCCCTGCGCGTCTCCGACATCGGCGTGCTCGTCCGCACCAACAAGCGCGCGCGCCTCGTGTCGCAGGCGCTCGCCCGCCGCGGCGTCCCCTCGGCGGTGCGCAGCGACGACAGCGTCTTTAAGACCCACGCCGCCGCGGAGCTCGAGGCGCTCCTGCGCGGGGTGCTGATGCCGCACGACGACGACGCGCTGCGCGCGGCCCTGAGCGTGGACGCCCTCGCCCTCACGGCGCAGGAGGTGCGGATGTTCGCCGAGGAGGCGCGCGACCTGCTCACCCACCTCCACGCCGCCTGGCTCGAGCGGGGGCTGGCGGCCGCCTTCCAGGGGCTCCTCTACCAGCCGCGCCTGCGGCTCGCCGAGCGGGTCCTGCGGCAGCCGGAGGGGGCGCAGACGCTGACGCACCTGCTGCACCTCGTGGAGCGCGCGCAGGGGCAGTCGTCGTCGGCGCGGCTGAGTCCAGAGCTGACGCTGCAGTGGATTCGCGAGCGGCGCCTCGACGAGGACGGGGAGGTGGCGGAGGAGGACAAGGTGCGCCCGCACATCGACGGGGAGGCGGTGGAGGTGGTGACGGTGCACCGCTCCAAGGGGCTCGAGTACCCCATCCTGTTCTGCCCGGACCTGTGGGTGAACGGCGGCGGGGGGAGCAGGCCGGCGGCGGTGACGGTGCTCGAGCCGGCGCGCCCAGGGGAGCGGCGCGCCCTCGACGCCCGCCTGCTCGACGACAGCCCGCCTGAGCCGCGCCGCGCGGAGGCGCTGGCGCGGGTGGAGGAGGCGGAGGCGCGCGAGCAGCGCCGCCTGCTCTACGTGGCGCTCACGCGCCCGCTGCACCAGCTCCACATCTACTGTGGGGTCAACCGCGTGCACCCGCTGCAGCACCCCTTCCTCCACATGCTGGCGGGGCCGGGCTTTGAGCCCACAAAGGGCAACAACGAGAGTCTCGACCAGCAGCTGGCGCTCTGGATGGAGGAGCGGGCGGCGGCGAGCGGGGGGGCGGTGACGTGGGAGACGGCGCCGGTGGCGCCGAGCGCGGAGGGGTGGGTGGACCCCGACGCGCACGCGCGCCCCCTCGCGGCGCACCCGCCGCAGAATCCCACGGAGCCCGCCTGGCGGGTGGCGAGCTTCAGCGCGCTGTCGCGGGTGGTGCAGGCGGCCGAGGAGAATCGCTTCGCCCTCGCCGAGGCGCCGGAGGTGGACGAGGAGGAGCGGGCGCGGGCGCTGAGTCCCGTGCCCTACCACGGCCCCGCCCCCGCCTTCCTGCGCCTGCCGCCGCGCGCGCGCTCAGCGCGCTTTGGGCAGTGCCTGCACGCGCTGATGGAGCAGGTGGAGTTTGACGAGTGCGACCCTGAGGCGCTGCGGCGCGCGAGCGCGCAGGCGCTGCGGGCGTGGGGGTTTGGGCGTGAGTGGGGGGAGCTGATCGCCGAGGGGGTGTGGGACGCGCTGCACACGCCGCTGAGCGGGGCGGGGGCGGGGGCGCGCCTGCGCGACGTGCCGCGCGCGCTCCGCCGCGACGAGGTGGGCTTTGAGCTGTGCGTGCAGAGTCCCGCGCCGCTCTCCGGCGCCCTGCTCAACGCGCTGCTCCGCCTCGACCCCGCCTGCGCCGCCCTGCCGCCGTTCCCGGACGAGTTCGCGCTCTCGGGGTTCCTCAAGGGGAGCATCGACCTGATGTTCCGCCACCCCGACCCGGCGCTCGGCGCCCCGCACGGGCGCTTCTTGATCGCGGACTACAAGAGCAACTGGCTCGGGGAGGGGGAGGGGGAGGAGGCGCGCTCGACGCTGTCGCACTACCACCCGCGCGCCCTCGAGGGGGTGATGGCGTCGAGTCTGTACCTGCTGCAGTCGAGTCTCTACGTGGTCGCGCTCCACCGCCTCCTCGCCGCGCGCCTCGGCGAGTCCTATCGCTACGAGGAGCACTGCGGGGGGGCGCTCTACCTGTTCTTGCGCGGGATGGCGGGGGCGCGGAGCGCGCTGCCGCCGGCGCCGGGGGGGGCGGCGCAGGGGGTGGCGGGGGTGTTCGCGCACCGCCCCCCGCGCGTGGCGGTGGAGCTGCTCTCGCTGGCGCTCGACGACGCCGCCGCCGCGGAGCGGGCGCTGCGCGCCCTCGGGGGACACACGCCCGCAGGGCAGAGGAGCACGAGATGAGCGACTGGAGTCTGCGCGCCTGCTATGAGGCGGGGGTGGTGAATGCCCTAGAGATGAGCGCCGCCGAGAGCGCGGGGCGGCTCTATGGGGAGCGGCGCGAGTGGGCGCTGGTGGCGATGGCGCTGGCGCAGGCGGCCACGCGGGTGGGGCACCTCGCGCTGCGCCTCGACCGCGTGGCGGCGGATTTCTCCCCCGAGGTGCTGCGGGCGCTCCTGGATGCGTCGGAGGGGGCGGCGGGGGGGTGGCTCGGGGGGCAGGAGGGGCGCGCGCGCGCCGACGGGCTCGACTGGTCACGCCTGCCGACGGGCGCGGAGTGGCGCGCGCTGCTCGCCGCCAGCCCCGCCGTGTGGCGCGCCGGCGCCCCGCCGCAGCGCCGCCCCTTCGTGCTCGACGAGGGCATGCTCTTTACCCTCCGCTCCTGGCGCGGGGAGGCGGACGTCGCGGATTCGCTCGGCGCGCTGGCGCGTGCCCCCGTGGGCGCCCTGCCGAGTCCTGAGCGGCTGTTTGGGCGGCTCTTTGGGCCGCTCGGGACGGCGGCGGCGCCGGGGGAGGGGTGGTTTGAGCCGCTGGCGGCGGGGGCGGAGCCCTGGGATCGGGCGCGCCTCGCCCTCTACACGGCGCTGCGGGGCGGGGTGACGGTGCTGCATGGGGGACCGGGGACGGGCAAGACGACCCTGACGCAGCGGGTGCTCGCCGCCCTCTATGACCAGTATGACGCCCCCGACGGCGCGCGCCCCCTGCGGGTGGCGCTGGCGGCGCCGACGGGGAAGGCCGCGCAGCGCCTCACGGAGTCGATTCGGGCGCGCTCGCCCTTCTTTCACCTGCCTGAGTGGATTCAGGGGCGCCTAGAGGGGCTTCAGGCGCACACGCTCCACGCCCTGCTCGGCGTGGCGCCAGGGCGGGCGACGCCGCAGCACCACGCAGGGAATCCGCTGCCGTATGACGTGGTGGTGGTGGATGAGTCGTCGATGATCGACACGTGGCTGATGCGGTCGCTGGTCTTGGCGCTCGGGGCGGGGGAGGAGGCGGGGGTCGGGGGGGCGCCCCGCCTGCTCTTGATCGGGGACCCGCACCAGCTGCCGTCGGTGAGCGCGGGGGCGCCGTTCACGGAGCTCTGCGGGGACCGAGGGGGGCGCTCGTCGGGGCCGTGGCGCGAGGAGCTGGCGTCGTTCTTTGAGAGTCAGGGGCGCGCGTGCCCCGAGGCGCCGCGCGGGGAGGGGTTCGTGGATCGGGTGGTGGCGCTGAATCAGGTGCGGCGGGTGTCGGCGGAGAGCGGGGTGCACGCGGCGGCGCAGCTGATGCAGCGGGTGGAGGAGGTGGGGGTGGAGGCGGTGGTGGCGTGCCTCACGGATGATCGCTATCCCGACACCGCCCTCTACGCCGCCCCGCCGTTCCCCGCGGGGCTCTTTGAGGAGGTGGTGGCTCACTATGAGGCGGTGGTGCGCGCGGCGCGGGTGGACCCGCGCTTGGCGCTGGGGGCGCTGAAGGGGCTGTGTGTGCTGTGTCCTCACTATGGGGGGCCGCTGGGGGTGCATGAGCTGAATGAGGCGGTGGAGGGGCGCCTCCGGGAGCGGCGGCTGGGGGGGTGGGGGCGGGTGTATGTGGGGCGGCCGGTGCTGGTGACGGAGAATCACCCAGGGACGGGGCTGGTGAATGGGGACGTGGGGGTGGTGGGGCCGCGGCGTGAGGTTTTTTTTGAGGGGCGTGAGCGCCCTGTGCCGTATGAGCTGCTGCCGCCTCATAGGACGGTGTTTGCGATGAGCGTTCATAAGAGCCAGGGGTCGGAGTTTCAGGTGGTGGTGTTGTGCTTGCCTCCTGAGCGGTCGCCGATTTTGACGCGTGAGCTGATTTATACGGGGCTGACGAGGGCGAAGTCGCGGGCGGTGGTGGTGGGGTCGGTGGAGACGCTGCGGGCGGGGGTGGCGGCGCGGGTGGAGAGGGGGGGGAGGCTGGGGGGGAGGGTGTGAGGGGGCGGACCTAATAGGTGCCAGGCTCTTATTAAGTCACCTCCACACAAGCGTTTTTCACGCTTATGGGTTCTGCCCTCACGCCCACCCAATCGTCAACAAGGCCCCCCTCATGCCACGCCAC
>VGTA01000235.1 GCA_016874875.1 Deltaproteobacteria bacterium
CAGGGTCATCCCCCGCGCCCTACGCCGCAGGGTCATCCCCCGCGCCCTACGCCGCAGGGTCATCCCCCGCGCCCTACGCCGCAGGGTCATCCCCCGCGCCCTACGCCGCAGGGTCACCCCCCGCGCCCTACGCCGCAGGGGCATCCCCCGCGCCCGCAGGCGAATCTCCGGGGCCGTACGCCGCTGGGGGGGGGGCGCAGGGGGGAGGCGCGGCGGGGGGGTGGGACAGGGGGGATCTCACGCAGGCGCACCTCAAGAGCGACGCGCTCCTCAGCGTCCTCAGCAGGGCGAAGGCGGCGCCGCTGGAGGCGGAGGACACGCCGGTGCCCGCGGCGCTCGGGCTGAGGCGGCGGCGGGGGCTCTTGATGGGCGCGGCGGGCTTGAGTCTGGCGCTGATCGGGGGGGCGCTCGCCGTGAGCCTGCTCTCCGGGGGCGGGGTGCCGCCTGATGAGGCGCTGCGCGCCCTCCGCCTCTCGGCGCCCCCCTCGCGCGACCCAGGCTCCGCCCCAGGGAGCGCCTCGGGGGCGCCGCTGCGGGCGTCCGTGGCGCCGCTCGCCGTGGCGCGCGTCCTCGCCTCGCCGCGCGGGGTCTGGGCGGGGGGCGCGCTCCTCAGCGACGTCCGCGTCCCCTTCGTCGGTGAGGACGCCGTGTCGAATGAGCGCGCGGAGCTGCACAGCGAGGCGCTGGTGCGGGCGCTCGCGCGCGCCCGCCGAGGCACCGACGCGGTGGCGCAGGCGCAGGCGACGCTCGGCGACCTCCTGGTGCTCGACGCGGAGCTGCGCGCCCTCGACCTGTGGGTGGCGGCCGGCTCGGCGCGCGAGGCCGCCGCCCGCCGCGGGGAGCTGCCCCGCCCCGTCCGCCTCGCCCTCCGTGACCCCGACGCCGCCGATTCGCTCATGGCGCTCAGCCTCGACCTCGCGCCCACCCCCCCCTCCGCCACGAGCGTCCTGCGGGCGCAGTGGTCTGAGCAGCGCGTGACCTGCTCGCTGTCGGTGGAGGGCGAGGTGCGTCACCTCCCGCCCATCTCGCGCGCGCAGGGGCCGGAGGCGCTCGAGCGCGCCCTGGCGGCGGCGCTCGGGCGGGTGGACTGGACCCTCGACGTGCGCCGCCTCTCGCTCGAGGCGGGGGCGCAGGCGCCCCTCCGCGAGCTGGCCGCGCTCGCGCGCCTCGCGCTCGTGTATAGCGCCGAGGGCGTCGCGCGGCGCGGCGCGCTGCCCCTCACGCTCTCCTTCACCCTCACCTCCCGCTGAGCCCAGGGCGCCATGACGATCAAGAAAACCAAGGTCGAGCACGACCTCCATGAGCTCGTGGGGCAGGTGCTGCACGAGCGCTTCCGCGTGGTGCAGCTGTCGTTCGTGAGTCCCCGCCAGTGGCTCTATGAGGTGGAGCCGCCGAGCGTGGGCAAGACGCGCCGCGCGCTCAAGGTCTTTGGGCACTCCGCGGGGCGTGAGCCGGGCTCCTACTATCGCCTCAAGACCACCTGCGACCGCCTCAAGGGCCTCGAGTGCCCGCAGCTCGAGGCGGTCTACGAGAGCGGCGTCCTCCACGACCTCACCCCCTACGTGGTCACCGAGTGGGAGCCCCACGCCACTCTCTACGAGCACCTGCGCCTCCTCCGCCGCCCCCTCAGCTGGGCGGAGGCGCAGCCGCTTTTCATGGACATCTGCCTCGGCCTGCAGGCCCTGCACGCCCGGGGCGTCACCCACGGCGACCTGCGCGCGCAGCACGTGCTCCTGCGCGACCCGCCGCGCGGGGCGCTCCTCATCGACTTTGGCGTCAGCGCCGCCTTCGGCGCCCCCCCCGCCCCGGGCCTCGACAAGTCGCTCGCCTACTGGGCGCCGGAGCGCCTCACGTTCGCGGCGGCGACACCGAGCACCGACCTCTACAGCCTGGGCGTCTTGATGTACCTGTGCCTCGCCGGGCGCCTGCCCTTCGCCCCCGCTGAGCGCCCGGCGCCGGGGGAGTCTGCCGACCCCGCGCTGCGCCTCACCGCCCTGCACGCCTCCGCCCCGCCCCCCGCCCTGCTCCGCCCCGACGTGCCCCCCCCGGTGTCGCGCCTGATCGCCCGCCTCATGTCCAAGGAGTCCTTCCGCCGCCCCGCCCGCGTGGCGCAGGTCCTCAGCGCCCTGCGCGACCCCGACGCCTACGAGGCGACCGAGGGGCAAGAGGCGCCGCCGAGCGAGGCGCAGGGGGAGGCGCAGGGCGGCGCGGCGGGGGCGCAGGGCGCGGCGCAGGGCGGCGCGGCGGGGGCGCAGGGCGGCGCGGCGAGGGCGCAGGGCGGCGCGGCCGGGGCGCAGGGCGGCGCGGCGGGGGCGCAGGGCGGGGCGGCGGGGGCGCAGGGCGGGGCGGCGGGCGCGCCCGCCTGGGAGGGGCTGCCGAGCCTCCTCGCCACGCCCGCCCCGGGCGCGGGGTGGGGGGGAATCGCGGAGCAGGCGGCGGGGCGGGCGGCGGGGCGGGCGGCGGGGCGGGCGGCGGGGCGGGCGCGCCTCGCGGTCGCGGCGTGGCTCGCCCTCACCCTCGGCGCGATCCCACTGGCGCTCTCTCTCGCGCGAGTCTTGTCGTGAGGGGGGCGCTGTGAGGCGCGCTGACGCTGGGAGCGGTTTGGGCGACCTAGGCGACCTAGGCGACCTAGGCGACCTAGGCGACCTAGGCGACCTAGGCGACCTGGGCGACCTAGGCGACCTAGGCGACCTCAGCGCGCGCCTTGAGGCGGGGGCGGGGGACTGGGGGCGGCTGTGGGCGCTCTCCTTGGCCCTGAGCGCGCGGCGCGACGCCCTCTCGCGCGCCGCGCGCCGCGCCGGAGAGCGCGCCGGGGAGCGCGCCGGGGCGGGGGCGTCGTCGCCCACCGCTGACCTCTGCGCCCTCGAGTCGCGCCTCCGCGCCGCCCTCCTCGCCCTCCCGCCGCGCGCCGTGGACCGGCGGGCGCTCTCGGGGCGCGTCGTGGCGCTCTCGGAGCGCGCGCACGCCCTCGTCACCTCACCGCAGATCGCCGTGGAGGAGGTGGCGCGCGCCCTGCTGTGCTGCGTCCACGAGCTGCGCCTCCTCAAGCGCCTCGCCGCCCACGCCCACGGCCTCAAGGAGCCCTACCAGGCCGACCTCATCAACGAGGTCTTCACCCTCGGCGAGGCCGAGCAGCTCCTCAGCGCTCTGCACGACGCGGGCCTCCACGCCCGCTTCCAGCACCTCTACTGCGAGGGGCTCGAGCGCGAGGTCCGCTACCTCGAGCGCGAGGTCGAGGCGCTCGACGACGAGGTGCGCCTGTGGAATCTCGCCCTGTGGGCCAGCGACCTGCAGGTCACCATCAGCGCCACCCCCTCCGAGGGCGTGGAGGCGCTCCTGGCGCGCTGCGAGGCGGCGCGCGCGGCGCTGAGCGCGCGCCTCAGCGCCCGCTGGGGGGCCCTGGGCGACGAGGAGCGCTCGGCGCTGCTCCACGAGCGCGCCTGGGGCATGGCGCACCACTCGAGCGACCTGCTCGGGCGCGTGGACCCCACGGAGCTCGAGCCGTCCGTCCGCAAGCTCGCCTGCGTGCTGCGCGACCTCGAGTGGCTGCTCACCCACGCCCCCGCCACCCGCGCCGCGCGCAAGGCGCTCAAGGCCGCGCAGCCCAACCTCCTCAACGCCTTTGAGCAGCTCCGCAAGAAGGAGCAGGTGGTGCGCGCCGAGCTCCAAGAGAAGCGCCTGCAGGGGCGCCTCGAGGGGCTCTTTGGGCACACCTTCGTGCGCCGCTTTGAGCAGGTGATCTTCTTCCTCATCTGGTTCGTGCTCGCCCTGCTCGTCTTTGAGCTGGTGTGGGTGGACGCCGAGGACCGCGCCCTGCGCCGCTCCCTCGCGCTCATCGACACGGGGGTGTGCTGTGTGTTCTTGGTGGAGTTCTTCACCAAGCTCTCGCTCTCGGACGACCGGCGCTTCTACTTCCAGCGCCGCTGGTTCATCGACCTGCTGCCGTCGATTCCTTTCGTGCTGTTCACCGACGTCTTCCTGCTCGACCACCTGGTGTCGGCGCGGGGGGCGCGCCTCACGCAGCTGTCGCACATCGTCCGCTACATCCGCCTCGCGCGCCCCTTTATCCGCGCCCTGCGCCTGATCTCCTTTACGCTCCGCGGCCTCGACCGCCTCGTGCGCCGCTACGCGCCGTGGCTCAACCAGAATCTCATCTTCTTTGAGCCCCACCAGGAGATTCACCGCCGCCCGCCGCCCACCTCCTTTGAGGAGAGCCACCACGCCTACGGGCGCGCCCTGCACCACCTGCGCCAGACCGCGGCGCGGCTGGGGGGGGCGGCGCGGGCGGCGCTCATGCGGGAGTATGTGGAGGCGCTCGACCGGCACCTCGACTGGGAGCGCGCCCCCATCGCCCTCGGCGTGCTGAGCGCGCAGGGGGAGCCGCGGCGGCGGCGGGACATCCCCGTGGAGCAGGCCATCTACACGCTGCTCCACATCGAGGGCGCGCAGCTCGAGACGCACCTCGGCAGCGACTTCCCCCGCCACCTCTATTTCGCCGTGGGGCTGCTCGACGTGCCCCTGGTGCGGAGTCTGCCGCTGCTGCGCGGCGTGCTCGAGCGCCGCCGCCACAGCGCGCCGGCGGATTTTAGCGCGTGGCTGGTGCGGGGGGTGGGGCGCGTGCTCGAGCTGCTCATGACGGCGGGCTACTGGTGCGCGGACCTCTACGGCATCATCACGGGCCCCAAGCTCGTGGACCGCGTGGGCAGCGCCCTCGTGCGCTCGTTTGAGCGCCCCGCCAAGCGCCTGCTGATCATCGGCGGCTTCTTCTTGCTCGCGCACGTGCTCGTGAGCGCCCTCGAGGTGCCCCTGTTCAGCCCCATGCTCTCGCTTTTGCAGCGCCTCTTCGGGCTGCCGGTGATCATCATCGGCGGGCTCTGCCTCGTGCCGCTGGCGGTGGGCACCTGGATGAAGAATCTGGCGGGGCAGGCCACAGAGCTCTATCGCCTCACGGCGGAGGCGCAGGACATCAACCTGCTCAAGGAGGTCAAGGAGAGCAGGGGGACCTCGGACCTCCGCCTGCTCTACCGGCGCGTGCTGGCCCCCGAGCTGCGTATGCTCGGCGTGGACTCCGCTGAGCGCTTTGGGCCCTTTGTGCGCCGCGCGAGTCGCGTCATGAGCGCGCGCCTCCAGAACGACCCCGACCTGCTCCGCGAGCTGCAGGGCGCCGAGGGCGAGGCGCAGATGATCGGCGAGGCGCTCAGCGAGCAGGACGCCGTCGCGCCGTTCGAGTCCACGCTGTGGTGGATTGAGCACAAGGCGCTGATGCTCTACCGCGACTACCTCGACGGCGCGCTGCTGCACGAGAGCGACGTCAAGACCACCGAGCAGCTGCTCGGCAACATCGCGCTGCGCAACCTCTACCTCCACAAGCTCGACCTCACCAAGCGCGAGCTGCGCGACCTCGAGCGCCTCGACCTCCGGACGCACAGGAGTCTCTTTGGCCCTTACATGTGGTTCAACCTGATCACGCAGAGCGTGAGCCACAACACGGCGCAGCTGCTCCTCGACTACAACCGCTACGTCATCCCCCTCCGCAGCCTCCCCCGCCGCCCCGAACACGCGCAGCGCCTGTATCGGCAGTGGCGCGCCGCCAAGGGGGGAGGGGAGGTGGAGCGCGGCTTCTCGCTCGACGACAAGACGCCCTTCACGCCGCCCTTTGAGACCTCCGAGATCTCGTCGCTGCACCTGCTGACGTCGCTACACCAGTACGAGCCGATGCTCAAGGCGCGCTTTGGGGCTGAGGTGTACGACCTGCTCCTCGGCGACCAGCGGCGGCTGATTCGCGGCGTCTTCAGCAGCTACCCGCTCCACAGCCTGCCGCGCGCGCAGCGCACGCTCAACCCCTACCAGCTCTACCAGGAGTACCTCTTTGGGGGGCGGGTCTTCACGCTCCCGTTCCGCCTCGTGGGGCTGGGGTTTCGGCTCGTGGGGCTCGGGGCGTGCTG
>VGTA01000236.1 GCA_016874875.1 Deltaproteobacteria bacterium
TCAGCGCCCCCCCCGCCGCCCACGCCCCCCTCACCCTCCCGCCCATCACCATCGAGGCGTGGCGCGGCGAGGTCCTCGAGAGCGTCCACCGCGCCCACGCCGTGATGCTCGACGAGGAGGGGCGCGTGCTCGCGCGCGCCGGCGACCCCGACCTCCGCACCAGCGCGCGCTCCGCGATCAAGCCCTTCCAGGCCTGGGCGTCGCTGCGGCGCGGGCTGCGCGCCGCCCTCGCGCTCACGCCCGACGAGCTGGCGCTGATGTGCGCGTCCCACGGCGGCGAGGAGGAGCACGTCGCCACCTGCGAGCGGCTGCTCGCCAAGCTCAAGCGCGACCTCAGCGACCTCGAGTGCGGCGCCCACGACCCCTACCACGAGCCCACCGCCCGCGCCCTGCTCGCCGCCGGGCGCGCCCCCACCGCCGCCCACAACAACTGCTCCGGCAAGCACTGCGGCATGCTCGCCCTCGCCGCCGCGCTCGGCGTGGAGAGCGCCGGCTACACCCACCCCGACCACCCCGTGCAGCGCGAGGTGCTCGGCGCGCTGCGGGAGCTCCTCGGCGGCGACCCGCGCCCCCTGCGCCTCGGCGTGGACGGCTGCAGCCTGCCCACCCCCGAGCTGTCGCTGCGCGAGCTCGCCGCCCTCTTCGCCCGCCTCGCCGCCGCCCGCCGCGCCCCCGGCGCCCCGCGCGACGAGGCGCTCGACGAGATTTTCGCCGCCATGGTCGCCCACCCGCACCTGGTGGCCGGCTCGGGGCGCTTTGACACGGCGCTGATGACCCGCTTTGGCGACGAGGTGGTGTGCAAGGTGGGCGGCGAGGCGCTCCACGGCCTCGCCCTGCGCCCCCGCGGCGCAGGCGCCGTGGGCGTCGCCGTCAAGGTGGAGGACGGCGCCATGCGCGCCATCAACCCCGCCACCCTGTGCTTCCTAGAGGCGGCGGGGGTGCTCGACCGCGCGCGCCTCGACGGCGCGGTGGCGCGCTTTGTGGCGCCGGCGGTGCGGAGCTGCCGCGGGGCGGTGGTGGGCGAGCTGCGCGCGCGCTTAGGCTGAGGGCCCTCAGCGCTCCGCGCGCCGCGCTGCCCCCTCTCGCCAACACACCCGCTCCCGGTCCCACCGCGCGTACGCGTAGCTCACCGTCGACGCCGCCAGCCCCGCCACCAAGAGCAGCGAGAACGCCGCGTGGGGCTCCGAAAACCCCGCGCACCCCCCATCGGGGTGCGGCGTGGCGCACCCGCGCGGCCACAGCAGCCCCCCCGCCCCCACCGCCGCGCCCGCCAGGCTGAGCGCGAGCGGCCAGGGCGCGCTCGGCGGCGGGCAGGGCGCGGCGCGCGCGCGCAGCTCAGCGCCAGCGGGGGGGGCGAGCTGGTGCGTGGCGCAGCCCCCGAGCAGGGCGAGCGCGGCGCAGAGCGCGGGGGCGCGCAGGGCCCCGGGCAGGGCCCCGGGCAGGGCCCCGGGCAGGGCGCCGGGCAGGGCGCCGAGCAGGGCGCCGGGCAGGGCGCCGGGCAGAGCGCTGCGCGAGGGGCGGGGCGAGAGGCGCGCGCCGGGCGGGGGGGCGGGGCGCGCGCGCATCGCTCCCCCTCAGGCGCGGCGCGCCACGGCGATGAGCGTGTCGAGGCCCACCGGGCGCCCCGCGTCGAGGTGCCCCTGCGCCAAGCGCGCCAGCTCCGCCCGCAGCGCCGCCTCCTGCGCTGGCGTCTCGTAGACCCCGCGCAGCTCTGGACGGTCGGTGAGGATCACGTCCGCCACCTCCTCCCCCGTCTCCGCCGCGGTGGGCATCTGGTGATACCACAGGCGCGCGCGCTCAAAGCCCGCCGCCGCCAGCAGGCGGCGCAGGCGGTCGAGGCCGCCGAGGTGGAAGTTGCTCCGCGCCACGGGCGGCAGGCGCACCCCCACCCGCGCCGCCGCCTCCGGCAGCAGCGTCATCAGCGGGCTGTGGCTCGGGCGCCCCCACACCACCCACGCGCCCACCCCCCCGGGCGCGAGCACCCGCGCCGCCTCGGCGAGCGCGGCGGCGGGGTCGGGCACGAGCATCAGGCTCAGGCACGAGAGGTAGCGATCAAAGGCGCCCCGCGCGAAGGGCAGCGCCTGCGCGTCCGCCTCGCGCACCTCCACCCCCTCCACCCCCGCCGCCGCCGCCGCCGCGAGCTCCACCATCACCGGCGAGAGGTCGGTGAGCGTCACCCGCCCCGCGCTCGGCGGCAGGCCCCGCGCAGCGAGGGCGGCGGTGAGGCGCGCGCGCGCCTCGAGGCCCGCCGCGCCGCCGCCGCAGCCCACCTCGAGCACGCGCGCCGCCTCGCCGAGGCGCAGCTGGTCGAGGGCGGCGTGGGCGGCGCGCAGGCTGGTGCTCTCCATGCGCGCCACGAATCCCCGCGCCAGCTCATCCCAGCGCGCGCGCGTCGCCTCCGTGGTGGGGAGCGCCGGGGGCGCGCCCCCCTCCGCCCCCGCCCCCCGCAGGCGCGCCGCGAGGGCGGCGAGGGCGGCGTGGTCGGTGGGCGCGCGCGTGGGACTCAACACCTCGCGCTCGCTCTCGGTGGGAATCAGGTGGATGTGCGCGTGCGGCACCTCGTAGCCGAGCACCAACACCGCCACCCGCGCGCACCCGGTCACCGCCTTGAGGCGCGCCGCCACCGCGTGCGCCGCCGCCCACAGCGCCTCGGCGCGGCGGGGCTCGAGGTCAAAGAGGTCGTCGCGCTCCACCTTGGGAATCACCAACGTGTGCCCTGGCGAGAGCGGGCGGATGTCGAGGAACGCGAGGTGGTCGTCGTCCTCCCACACCCTGTGGCAGGGAATCTCCCCGCGGGCGATCTGGCTAAAGAGGCTGCCGCCGGGCGCGTCGTGACTCACGAGTCCCTCCCCTCCACCATCGCCGCGAGGCGGTCGAGGCCGACGCTCAGCGACTCGAGCTCAGGGCCAAAGCTGAAGCGCACGTGGCGCCGGAAGCGGCTCGGGCGGTCGGCGCGGCGGTGTCCGGGGTTGATGTCAAAGAACTCCCCTGGCACGCAGATCACCTTGCGCCTGAGCGCCTCGCGGAAGAAGCTCATGCCGGTGTTGATGTGCTCGGGGAGGTAGCGGAGGTCGCCCCACACGTAAAAAGTGCCCTCGGGCGCCGCGTCCACGTGCACGCCCATGGCGCTCAGGCGGCGGAGGGCCAAGGAGCGCTTGGGGCCAAAGGCGCGCTTGAGCGCCACCGACTCCGTGTCGATGTGCGACGCCTCGAGCAGGGGCACCGCCGCCCGCTGCGCCGGGCGCGACCCGCCCCCGTCGAGGAAGCTCCCCGCGCTCGACAGCGCGTCGATCATATCCTTAGGGCCCACCGTCCACGCCACGCGCCAGCCCGGGTACCGCCAGTTCTTGGTGAGCCCGTCGATGATCAGCGCCGGGTCCGCGTCCACGTCCTCCACGCACGCCGCCGCGCTCACGCTCTGCACCCCCTCGCGCCAGACGTAGTGGCTGTAGAACTCGTCGAGAATCAGCGCGCACTGCAGGCGGCGCGCGATGCCCACCCACGACGCCAGCTCGTCTTGGGCGATGAGCTTGCCGGTGGGGTTGCAGGGGTTGGACGCGAGCACGCCCGACAGCCCGCGCCCGAGGATCTCGTGCTCGAACTCGCGACTCGAGAAATCGTAGCCCCGCGCCGGATCGAGCAGAATCGGAATCGGCGTAAAGAAGCGAAAGAGCCCCAAGAGCTCCTCATAGGCGGTGTAGTCGGGCAAGAAGTGCCCGAGGTTGATCTCGCCGAGGGAGGCCGCCACGCGCGTGAGGGCGGCGCGCCCCCCCGGCGAGATGCACACGTTCTCGGCGCTGTACTGGCTCGGCAGCCCTCGCCGGTAGAGGCGGTTGTAGTGCTGCGCCACCGCGTCGCGCAGCTCCCAGATGCCCGCCACCGGCGCGTACTCCACGAGCGGCGACTCGAGGTGCGACACGCGCTCCGGCGCCCCGGGCAGCGGCCCCACCTCGGGCTGCCCCTGCCCGAGGTTGACCCACTCGGCGTCGGTGGGGCTGTAGCCCACCTTGCGCGCCTCGTCCATCACGTAGATGACGCCGGTCCGAGGCACGCGGCGCAGGGCGCTCTGCGCGGAGTGGGGCGGCGCGGGGGGAGGAGGCGCTGTGGGGTGCGCGTGCGCTGTGGGGTGCGCGTGCGCTGTGGGGTGCGCGTGCGCTGTGGGGTGCTCTATGCTCTGGACCATCTCGCGCGCTCTCCCTCTCTCGTTGAATCGTGTGGGCGTCGTGTGGGCGTCGGGTGGCAGTGTGAGGGGCGCGGGGCGCTCCTGCAAGGGGATGCGCGCTTCGCCTCCCGGCGCCTCTCGACGAGGGCGTGATTGACTCTTGTGTACAAGGGGCGGTGCGTTGTATAAAAGTAGCTCACGCGTGGGTGAGGAATCCTCACGCGGGGTCATTTTTTTGGACCGCTGTGTCTATATCACCCCATATCACACATCTACAAAAGCGCCCACCATGTCTCCGAAATCTAAAAGGGAAGTCGCCCTACAGAGGCTGTACACGCACTGCGCCGAGCACGGCTTCAAGGGCGTTGACAACGTCTCGTTCATCACCAAGGCGATGGGCATCAGCCGCAGTCTCTTTTACTTTTATTTCGCCGACACGGACGACCTGCTGCGCGCGCTCCTCTCCTTCCACAAGGCCGAGATTGACGTCCTCTACAGCGTCGCCATGGAGGAGAACATCGATTTCCTCACTCACCTCAACAATCTGATCGAGCACAAGGACAACTACTTCTTCACGCTGCAGGCGGTGCGCCACGCCCACGAGCACCCCCTCTACCGCGAGATGTCGGAGTACACGCTCTCCACCATCGACGCGCGCAACTTCCGCGAGTTCGTCAAGCACTACGGCCTCGAGCGCTTCTCGGAGTCCTCGATTCGCTTTATGTACGAGAGCTTCCGTAACTTCTGGTTTATCAACTCCGACTACCGCGGCTGGACTCGAGAGCGCGTCAACGACCTACTCGCGCAGGTCAACAGCACCATCGAGCTGCTCAAGGCGACGGATCCGCCCGGCGGGGAGGGCGCGGTGGAGGCGAAAGGGACAGAGGCGACGCGCTAGGGCGCCCGCGCGCTCCCGCGCTCAGGGGACGCCGCCGGAGGATTCGCCGCAGGGGGGGGGCAGCCCCAGCAGCGCGCGCGCCTCCTCGTACTCCGCGCTCCACCCCTCCCCCGCCGCCTCGCGCATGTGCAGGTCAGCCGTGACGGGCGCGCCGCCCCCCTCGCGCGACAGGGTGAGCAGGGCGTAGGTGGGGGGCGCCTGCGGGCGCGGGCGCACGCGGGTGAGGGCGCGGCAGGAGAGCCCCGCCGCCCGCGCGGCCTCTCGCGCCCGCCCCTCTCCGAGCCCGTCCATCAAGATGAGCGCCCGCCCCCCGCGCGCCAGCAGCGCCACGCAGGCGGCGAGGTAGCCCTCCACGCCCCCCTTGAGCTCAAAGCGCCCCGCGGCGCGCTGCGGGTCGGCGGGCAGGACGCCGGCGCCGAGGGGCATGAAGGGGGGCGCCCCGCAGATGATGTCAAAGCCCTCGCCCTCGCCCTCGCCCTCCGCCAGCGCCCGCGCCGCCGCCCGCGCCGCCTCCCACGAGGCGGGGTCGCGGAGGTCGCCGAGCAGGGGGGTGAAGCGCGCCTCGATGCCGTTGAGCGCGCGCCCCTTGAGCGACAGCGCATAACTCTGCTCAAACGCCTCGATGCCCACAAAGGTGGCGCGCGGCAGGGCGGCGCTGAGCCAGAGGGTCACCACGCCCTTGCCGGCGCCGAGGTCGAGCACGCGGAGCGCCTCGCCGCGGCGCGCCTCGCCCACGGCGCGCAGGGCGGCCCAGGCGAGCAGCTGGTCGTCGGTGGTGGCGCGGTGGCCGCGGGCGCGCTGCACCACCCAGCGGCCCGGGCGGAGGAGATCAACGCGCTCGTCTCCCTCAAGGGAGGCGGGGGGGG
>VGTA01000237.1 GCA_016874875.1 Deltaproteobacteria bacterium
CACCGCCGAGCCCGGCAGCGAGGACGCCGCTGAGCTGCGCGGTGACCCCCCCGCGCGCCCGCACCCCGCCGACTACGGCGACCACAGAGCCTACCTCACGGCGATGACCGTCTTCCTCAAGAGGACGCGCCCGGGCTTCTCCTTTCGCTCCTTTAGCCACGCCGCGGGCTTCGCCGCCCCCAACGTGCTCAAGCTCGCCGCCGACGGCCACCGGAGCATCGCGCCGCGCTCCGTGGAGAAGTTCGCCGCCGGGCTCGGCCTCACCGCAGAGGAGCACGGCGCCTTTGAGGCGCTCGTGCACTTCACGCAGGCGACCTCGGACGTGAGCAAGACGCGCTGGTACCAGCGCCTGCTCGAGATTCGGACGCGGCGCGAGCTGGCGCGGGGCGGCGCGGCGGAGGCGCTGCTCTTGGAGGCGCGCCACTTTGAGGCGTACTCCCAGTGGCACACCATGATGCTGCGCGAGCTCATGCTGTGGCCTGAGTTCGTGGAGGACCCGCAGGCGCTCGCCCGCCTGTTCTTGTCGCGAGACGTGCGCCCCGCCGACGTCAAGCGCAGCCTCGAGCTGCTCGAGCAGCTGAACCTGAGCGTCCGCGACGAGGGCGGGCGCCTGTCGCCCGCGCAGGCGCAGGTGCGCCCCCCCCGCGACATGAGCTCCCTGGCGGTGCGCCACTTCCACCGCGCCCTGCTCGCGCAGGCGGCGGAGAGCCTTGATCAGGTGGATCGGGCGGAGCGCAACGTGAGCGGGCTCTCGCTCTCGCTGACCCCGGCGCAGTACGAGGAGCTGACGGGGCGCCTCGCGGAGCTGCGCCAGGAGCTCCTGCGGCGCTTTGAGAGCGCCCCGCCCGACGCCCCGCCGCCGGGGACGCAGGCGCTCTACCACCTCTCGCTCGCCCTGTTCCCTGTCACGCGTCCCGCCTCCGCCCTCCACCCTCAACGCTGAGCGAGAATACATCATGCGCCCGATCTCCCCTCCGCCCCCCTCCTGCGCGCCGCCCCCCTCGCCGCCCTCCTCGCCCTCCTCGCCCTCCTCGCCCTCCCGGGCTGCATGGGCACCGACACGGGCAACGCGCAGGAGGGCGACGAGCTCAGCCCCCTGAGCCTCCAGATCACCTCCTCCGCCCTCGCCGCCAAGGAGGACTCTTCGCGAGCGCGCGGGGCGGCGCCGCGCGCCGTGTCGGGGGACGCCACCCTCACCTTCACGAGCGGCGCCGTCTCGCTTGAGTTCATTGAGCTGCAGCTCGCCCCCAGCGTCACCTGCGAGGGGCTCGCCCCCGAGGCGCGCGCCGCCCTCGACGCGGAGGGCTGGCGCTGCGCGGGGGGCAAGGTGCAGGCGGCGGGCCCCTTCCGCGTGGACCTCCTGAGCGGCGAGGGCGCGCCGGCGCTCCCGGCGCTGCCCGCCGGCGACTACAAGCTCGTGGACCTGCGCCTCGCCCCCGCCGACGGCGTGACGCTCAGCGCCGCGGGCGAGCTGGCGCGCCCCGGCGCCGCCCCAGCCTCTTTCGCGCTCTCCTTGCGCTTCACCGAGGACGCCCGCTTCAAGAAGCCCGACGGGGCCCTGCTGCGCCTCGAGGCGGGGGCGCCCCTCGCCCTCTTCTTGGACGTGGCCACCTGGTTTGAGGGCGTGGACGTGGGCGCGTGCGCCGCCGCCGGGGAGCTTGAGGAGGAGGCGCTAGGTGTGATAGCCCTTGGGCGCGGTCGCGGTCGCTGTCAGCGGCTCACGGAGGTCGTGCGCCACAACATCAAGGAGTCGGGCAGGACGCGCCCCTGAGCGGCGCCCGGCGCGCCTCGCCGGGCCCGCGCCGCCCCCCCGAGGCCCCCCCCGAGGTTCGCTCTTATGCCGCTGCCCCCCCTGCCACCCCCCCGCGCCCTCCTCCCCCGACTCTTGGGCCCCCTCAAGGGCGCCGTGTTCTTTACGCTGCTGCTGGCGCTCATCCTCGCGTGCAACCTCGCGCAGATGCTGAGCGTCCCGCTGCTGCTCGTGTCGCGGCGCGCGGTGCGGGCGGTGAATCGCGCGGCCGGGGGGGCGTGGTGGGCGGCGTGCGATCTGCTCGGGCAGCACATGCTCGGCGTGGAGGTCGTCCTGAGCGGCGATGACCCACCGCCGCGCGAGAACGTGCTCGTCACCGCCAACCACCAGTCGATGAGCGACGTCCCCTCCCTCTTCCGCCTCGCCCGCCGCAAGGGGCGCATCGGCGACCTCAAGTGGTTCGTCAAGGACTCGCTCAAGTACGTACCCGGCCTCGGCTGGGGTATGATGCTGCTCGACTGCGTGTTCCTCAAGCGCGACTGGCGCCGCGACGAGCCGCGCGTGCGCGCCCAGCTCGCCCGCTTCCGCCAGGAGCGGATTCCCATCTGGACGCTCTCGTTCGCGGAGGGCACGCGCGTCCGCCCCAAGAAGCTCGCCGAGGCCGCCGACTACGCCGCCGCCAAGGGCCTCGCGCCGCTCCGCCACCTCATCTTCCCGCGCACCAAGGGCTTCACCCTCACCGTCGACAGCCTCCGCGACCACCTCGACGCCGTCTATGACGCCACCATCGGCTATGAGGGCGGCGTGCCGTCGGTTCAGCAGTGGTGTTGCGGCGAGGTGCGCCGCGTGCGCGTTCACGTGCGCCGCTTCCCCATCGAGGCGCTGCCGCAGGGCGAGGAGGCGCTCGCGGAGTGGCTGCGGGCGCGCTGGTATGAGAAGGACGCGCTGCTCGATCACTTTTATCGCGAGGGGCGCTGGCCGGGGTAGGCGAGGGGCGAGGGGCGGGGGGGGGAGCGGCACGCGTCAGGTGTTTATTTTCAGCGCGGATGTGTGTATAGAGGGAGCAACTCACACCGCGCGCGAAGCCCGCGCGACGCCCTAGAGGTCCCTCATGCACCGCCGCACCGCCACGCGCGCGCCCAGCTGGGCCGCGCGCGCCCTCGCCCGCCGCCCCGTCTGCGCCCTCCGCCTCCCCGCCCGCCGCGCCCTCGCGGCGCTCTGCGCGCTCGCCCTCAGCGCCTGCGACGGCGCCGCCGCCCCAGACGAGGAGCTGGCCGCGGGCGATGAGTCGCTCAGCAGCCTCGCCGCGCTCCTCAGCGACGCGCCGGCGCCCGGCTCGCTGCCCGATGAGCTCAAGGCGGACCAGGTGTTCCCCGCGCGCTATGACCTCGTGGCGCTCCAGAGCCCCGTGCGCAACCAGGGCGGGCGCGGGGTGTGCTCCATCTTCTCGACGCTGGCGCTCATGGAGCACCTCTACATCAAGGAGGGCGCGGTGAAGCCCGACTTCTCCGAGCAGCACCTCCAGTGGTCGGTGAAGGCGGAGCTGGGGCGCTTCACCGACACGTCGGGCTCTAACGGCTCCGCCAACCTCGAGGCCATCAGCCGCTTTGGCGTGGTGGAGGAGTCGGTGCTGCCGTATGAGTCGTCGCCGTGGACCGCCGTGAACGACGAGGCCTGCGGCGCCCCCAAGGAGGAGGACCGCCCCGTGCGCTGCTTCACCCACGGCGACCCGTCCAAGGATGTGCTCGAATCCCCCCGCCACAAGCTGCCGGCGGGGAGCCGCTGGGTGAGCTCGCGCGTGCAGAACATCAAGGCGTTTATGCACGAGAACGAGACGGCCGTGGTGGCGGGCATGACGTTCTTCTATCAGAGCTGGAACCACGGCCGCTCCAAGCTGCCCACGAGCGCCGAGTACAAGCAGAAGGGCTACGTGCTCTACCCCAACGAGGAGGACCGCCGCCTCAGCGAGGAGAGCCCCGCCGGCCACTCCATCCTGCTCGTGGGCTGGGATGATGAGCTCGAGGCGCCCGTGATGGACAAGGACGGCAAGCCGGTCGTCGACGCCGCGGGCAACCCCGTGGTGGAGCGCGGCTTCTTCCTCTTTAAGAACAGCTGGGGCACCGCCGCGTTCGGCACGCAGAATCCGTTTGGCGCTGGCTACGGGTGGATATCGATGCGCTACGTGGAGGAGTTCGCCAGCGTGGTGTCGGCGCGCCCGCCCCGCGAGCGGCTGGCGGAGTCGTGCGACGACGCCCTCGACAACAACTTTGACGGCCTGGTGGACTGCGCGGACGTCACGTGCGGGGAGGCGCCCTCCTGCGCGGCGCCCACGCCGGCGCCGGGGGGGGAGGCGGTGCTCAAGTCCCTCGACGTGGGCGCGGCGATCCCCGACAATGACCCCGCCGGGCTGCTCTCGACGATCATCGTGGAGCAGGAGGGGGCGGTGGGGCGCGCGGTGGTGAGCGTGGAGATCTCGCACCCCTACAGCGGGGACCTGATCGTGACGCTCTTCCATCAGGGGCAGCAGGTCACCCTCGCGCACCGCGAGGGGCGCAACGCCGCTGACCTGAGCCTCAAGGTGGAGCTCCCCGACCTCGTGGGCGCCCCCCTCGCCGGCGAGTGGACGCTGCGGGTGGAGGACGCGGGGGCGGGCGACGAGGGCGCTCTGCGGTCGTGGGGCCTAGAGCTGACGCCGCGCTGAGGGGCCGCCCCGCAGCCCCCCCAAGACCGCTCGCCAAGACCGCTCGCGAGGCGCTGAGGAGCCCACATGGCGTATGAACTCTTTCAGGGGCAGACGCTCCCCACCCGCCGCGAGCTCGAGCGCGCCCTGCGGCGCCTCGGGCAGGAGGAGGGCGCGATGCTGCCCACCCTCGAGCTCGGCGACTGTCAGCTCATCGGGCGCGGCGTGCACCGCGCGGCGTACTACGTGAACTTTAAGCTGCGCCCCGACCCGCTCCGCGTCTCGGGCAAGCGCGTGCTCCTCTACCCCTACGCCGAGGAGGCGGCGGGCCTGCGGGGGCGCCTCGCGCGCGAGGCGGCGGCGCTCGAGCTGCTCGGGCAGGTGAAGCCGCCCTTCCGCTACCCCGCCCTCGTGAGCGCCGTGGAGATCGATGACGCGGTGGTCATCCTAGAGCGCTTCGTGGAGGGCAGCCCCATCGACATGCGCCTCGGGCGCTGCCTCGCGGGCAAGCCGTGGGAGGTGGCCGGCGAGATCGCCGCCACCGTCCATCAGCTCTCGGAGCTGGCGGAGGGGGTGGGCGGCTTCCCCACGCGCCTTGAGCACGCCACGCTCGCCCTCGATGACCTCCGCGGGCATGACGCGCCCCTCTTTGATGTGGCGTATGCGTGGGGACTCAAGAATCTGCCCCCGGAGGGCGAGCCGAGCACGCTGCTGCACGGCGACCTGTCGGGGCAGAACATCCTGATCGACCTCAAGGGCGGGCAGGCGCCGGCGCTGATCGACTGGACGTTCACCATTCAGGGCGACCCCGCCCACGAGCTCGCCATCATCACGCAGGGCAAGCGCCGCCCCTTTGAGGTGGACCACGGCCTCGAGCGCCTCCTAGAGGCCTACGAGGACGCTGGGGGGCGCCCCCTGAGCGCCGCCCACGTCCACTTCCACGAGCTGTGCCTCCTCGGGCGCCGCTACCGCGCCGCCACGTCCCGCGTCAAGGCGCGCAAGGAGCACCCGCAGGAGCCGCTGCGCGCGCTGCATGGCCTCTTGACGAAACTCGGCTGCCTGTGAGGGGCGAGATGATGTGTCGCGCGCGTGTTGTGTCCTCTCGCCCCCGCGGCGCCTCTCGCGGGACGCGCGCTAGGGTCCCCGCCTGGGTCCCCGCCTGGGGGTCGCTCGTCTGCGCCCTCGCCGCCTGCGAGCCGCAGGAGCCCAAGCCCTGGACCCCCTCCGCCCTGCTGCGCCCGCGCGCGGATTTGGGCCTGAGCGGGGCGCAGGCGGGGGCGGGGACGCAGGCGGGGGCGCAGGCGGGGGCGCAGGGCGGGGGGGCGGGGGCGCAGGCGGGGGCGCCGGGCGGGGCGCAGGCGGGGGCGCCGGGCGGGGCGCAGGCGGGGGCGCAGGGCGGGGCGCAGGCGGGGGCGCCGGGCGGGGCGGAGGCGCCGGGGGCGCTCCCCGCCGCCGAGGCGCCCGCCGCGGAGCAGGTGGCGGCGCTGGTGGCGGG
>VGTA01000238.1 GCA_016874875.1 Deltaproteobacteria bacterium
ACAAAGAGCGCCGCTCCGGCGCGCCCGTCGAGGCCGTCGCCGTTGGCGTCAAAGGCGTCGGCGTCGGGGAGGTCGGGGGCGAGGCGCGGCGAGCAGCCGCCCGGGGCGCCGGCGGACTCCTCGTCCACGCGCCCGTCGAGGTCGTCGTCGGCGGCGTTGCACACCTCGCCGCGGGGCTCCCCCTCGCAGCCGAGCTCCACGCGCACCCCCTCATAGCAGGCGCTCACCCCCCGCGCCCCGCGCTCCGCCAGCAAGGCGTCGGCGCAGGGGCGCTCAAAGGGCAGCGAGTCCTCATCCACGACGCCGTCGCAGTCCTCGTCACGGCCGTCGCATAGGTCGCGCACCCCCTCAAGGGCGAGGGGGTCGGTGGGGTCTCGGTCGCCGCGCGCCAGCTGCTCCGGGGTGAGGGCGCTGCACACGCGCCGCTCCTCCCCCCCCGCGCAGGCGAGCTGGTAGCGCGCCTCGGCGCACACCCCCACGGCGAGGCGGCACACCTCGCCCACCTGCGCGGCGGGGACGCCGTCGATGGGGGCTTCGCCTTCGGGGTCGGGGCTGAAGGTGAGGCGCGCGAGCTCGTCGACCTGCCCATCGCAGTTGTTGTCGATGCCGTCGCACAGCTCAGGGCGCGCTAGCACCTCAGCGCAGGCGGCGCCGTCCACGAGCGCGCTGCCCACGCAGGCGCGCGGCGCGCTCACGTCGCAGGCGCCCACGCCGCCACACGGCACCGACGCGCCCTCCACAAACCCCTCGTCCTCCGCCCCGTCACAGTCGTCGTCCACGCCGTCGCAGGTGTCGTCCGTCTCGGCGAGGGGCACGTCGCAGCCCTGCGCGATGACGCCCTCGCGGCAAGACGGCGTGGCGGCGGCGCGGCAGGAGTCGGGAGGGCAGGCGACCTCGGCGAGCGAGATTCCCTCGTCCACGGCGCCGTCGAGGTCGTTGTCTCTGTTGTCACAGAGCTCGCTGTTGAGATTCGGCGCGTTCGTGGGCACGCACACGAGGGCGCCCCCCGCGCAGGCCCACAGCCCCCGCGCCCCGCCGGGGGCGGCGGGCGCGCTGGGATCATCGGTGAGGTCGCAGGTCTCGCCCACCGCCTCAAAGCCCTCGTCCACCCGCTCATCGCAGTCGTTGTCTGCCTGGTCGCACAGCTCCTGCGGCGCCGCGCCGCAGGCGCCGCAGGCGTTGAGGAGTCCCTCGTCACTCTGGCCGTCGAGGTCGTTGTCCACGCCGTCGCACTCCTCGCTCGCCGGCGTCACGCAGGCGCGCGCGCGGCACAGCGCCCCTCCCCCGCAGTCGTCGTCCACCGCGCACTCGCCCTCGGGGCGGGCGCCGAACTCGAGGGGCGTGCAGGCGGCGAGGGCGCTCAGGGCGCAGAGCGCCAGTGTCGAGTGGAGGGCGGCGAGGCGAGCGGGCGTCGGCGTTTTGGGCATCTGCATTCTCTTTGGGGGCGCGCGCGGGTCGTGATAAGTATCGAGCGCGTCATCATAGCATAGAGGGCGAGCGCAGAGAGTCCCTCTCGCGCCCCTCTCGCGCACAAATCACACCCTTCACTAGCCTCCACCAGCCCCCACCAGCCCCCCACCGCGCGCACCTCACGCGCCCCCATCGAGGAGAGCTCATGAATCCACAGAGCCCTAGGCCCCCCCGCGCGCCCCGCGGCGCCCGCGTCGCCCTCAGCGCCACCCTCACCCTCACCCTGAGCTTTGGCGCCGTCGCCTCCCGCGCGCCCGCTCACCTGGCCACGAGCGCGGAGGCTAAACCCAAGGAATCCAAGGAATCCAAGGAATCCAAGGGCGCCAAGGGCGCCAAGGGCGCCAAGGGCGCCAAGGACTCCAAGGGCGCCAAGGGCGCTCAAGACGCCTCGGACAGCCCCGCCATCGCCCCCGAGAGCGCCAGCGCGGCGCGCGGGGTGTACACCGACCTCAAGCAGAATCCCGACGCGGCGGTGCGCGCCGCCATCACCCGCGGCCTCATCGAGCTCGGCGGCGCCGACCGCGAGGGCGCCCTCGACGACGCGCAGAAGGCGGCGGATGTGGCCGTGCGCGTGGCGGGGGTAGAGGAGGCGCTGCGCGACCCCAAGCGCCACAAGGCGCGCCTCAAGTGGGCCGAGGACGCCCTCTTTGAGCTCCTCACGGCGCCCGACGAGCCCACGCAGCGCCTCGCGCAGGGCCTCCTGTCGTCGTCGTATGACCTCAAGGCACAGCGGGCGTGGTGGGGGCGCATGCTCAAGTCGAGCGCGGCGCCGGCGCAGCGGTTCGCCCGCGCGCGCCTCATCGGGGAGGGCGGCAAGGAGGCGTGGGCGGTGGTGGAGGCCGCCCTCAAGGAGCCCCTCGAGTCGGAGGCGCACAAGGACGCGCTCGCCGCCATCCGCGAAAAGAACTACCTAGAGGCCAAGGGGTGGGCGGTGAGTCACGCCGGCGACCCCGGCGCGGACGGGGTGGTGGCGCGCGAGTGGATCGGCAAGCTCGCCCCCGCCCTCACCGACAAGATGAACAAAGACCTGCTCAAGGAGTACGAGAAGGCGGCGGGCGACTATCACCGCGAGGGCGATTTCCTCAAGCGCGTGCACCTCGCCCACATGCTCTCGGCGCGCGGGGAGCTCAAGGCAGTGCAGGACACGCTGGTGGTGGCGGTGAAGGACAAGCAGGGGCGCATCGACAAGGACCTCGACGACGCGCGCGTCCGCGTGATGGGCTGGGAGGGCCTCAAGGCGTGCCGCGACCACGAGGTCCTAGCGGCGATCAAGCAGAAGATGATCGACCTGCAGAACCGCGAGGAGGCCGCCCCCGCCGTGGACTGGCTGGCGGACTGGGTGCGCGACACCAACGACCCCATCGCCAAGCAGACCCTCGAGGAGATCGCTCAGCAGACGCAGTACATCAGCCGCCTTGAGGCGATTCGCGCCCTCGGCTCCCTCAAGCTGCGCGACAGCCTGCCCATCATCGAGAGCGCCCTCCTCAACGGCGATGACCCCCTCCGCGAGGTGTCGGCGACGGCGCTAGCGACCATCGCCAACAAGGGCGACGAGGAGAAGCTGCACAAGTCGCTGCTGGCGGAGCGCAAGAGCGACGTGGTGCGCGTGGAGCTGCTCAAGGGCGTGGCGCGCGTGGCCACCCCCGAGACGCTCAAGACGGTGAAGTACTGGCTCATCAACTCCTCGCGCGACGTGCGCGCCGCCGCCCTCGCCGCGCTCGACGCCTCGCGGGTGGGGCGCGCTGAGCTCGACAAGATTCTCGGCGGCAAGCTCCAGAACGACCCCGACCTGTCGATTCGGCTGAACGTGTGGCGCATGCTGCTAGAGGCCAAGAGCGACAAGCTCGACCGCCAGTTCAAGAACGCCGCCCGCTGGATGGAGCCGGAGCACGCCCGCGCCCTCGGCGCCAACCCGCAGATTCCGGGCGCCCTGTTCGTGCGCCTCGCGGTGGACGGGGGCGCCGCGCTGAGCGCCGCCGTCCTCGACCTCCTCGAGGCGCGCGGTGCCGCCGCCGTGGGGGAGGTGGAGGCGGTGCTCAAGGAGAGCTTCTCGCCCGCCACCACGGAGCGCGTCGCGCGCCTCTACCTCGCGCTCAAGCGCGAGGGCGGCGTGGGCGTGTATGAGGAGCTCGTGAGGCACCGCGACGCCGTGGTGCGCGCCGTGGGCCTTGAGGGGCTGCGCCTCTACGGGGCAGAGCCGTCGCGCCAGGTCACGCGCGACCTCATCGAGAACGAGCGCGAGCCCCTGCCCCGCGTGCAGGCGGCGCGCGCCTTCGTGGCCCTCAGCCTCCGCTTCCCCGCGCCCGCGCCCGCGCCCGCGCCCGCGCCAGAGCCCGCTCCCGTTCCCACTCCCACTCCTTAACTGAAGCTGACGGGAGCGGGCGTCGCGATCGTGTCGCTAAGGTGTCTCGACTGTCTCACATCTAAGACATGAAGACAGACAGGTCAGGTGGGCTCGGGCGGGCTCAGGCGAGATCGCCCCTGCGGATTTCCTGAGGATTATTTGCGGATTTTCGATGCTTTTCAAGCACATAACAAGAGCCTGGCACCTATATCTCCCCCTCTTGGGCGGCCTCCTCCTCGCCGCCCTCACCCCCTCCCCCGCCATCGGGCTGCTCGCCGGCGTCGCCGTCGCCCTCCTCGCCGCGCCCAGCGGGCGCGCGCAGGCGAGCGCCCTGAGCAAGACGCTGCTGCAGGCGTCGGTGGCGCTGCTCGGGGCGGGCCTCAGCCTCAGCGAGGTGCTCCGGGTGGGATACGATTCGCTCGGCGTCACGCTCTCCTCCATCGGCGCCACGCTGGGCGCCGGCCTCCTCCTCGGGCGCCTGCTGAGGGTGGAGGGGGCGGTGAGCGCGCTGGTGAGCGGCGGCACCGCCATCTGCGGCGGGAGCGCCATCGCCGCCCTCGCGCCCACGCTCTCGGCGACAGCGGGGCAGACGGGGGTGGCGATGCTGGTGGTGTTCGCCCTCAACGCCCTCGCCCTCCTGCTCTTCCCGCCCCTCGGCGCCGCGCTCGGCCTCAGCCCTGAGCAGTTTGGGCTGTGGGCGGCGCTCGCCATCCACGACACGAGCAGCGTGGTGGGCGCCGCCGCCTCCTATGGGGGCGCCGCCGTCGGCGTGGCGACCACCGTGAAGCTCACGCGCGCGCTCTGGATTCTCCCCCTCGCCCTCCTGAGCGCCCGCCTCCACGGCGGCGCCTCGGGGGCGCGCCCGCCGTGGTTCCTGCTCGCCTTCCTCGGCGCGGCCCTCCTCCGCCTCGCCGCCGCCCCCTCGCCGCTCGCCCTCGAGGCCCTCGACCTCGCGGCGGCGGCGGGGCGCCGCCTGATGGTGGTGACGCTCTTCTTGGTGGGGTGCGGCCTGAGCGCCGCCGAGCTCCGCCGCGTGGGGGCGCGCCCCCTGGCGCTCGGGGCGCTGCTGTGGGTGGGGGTGAGCGCCGTCTCGGCGTGGCTGATCTGGGCGGGCTGGCTCGCGCCCCCTGGCGGCCTAGGGTAGGGGGCGGGGGGGGGCGTTGGCGCGCTTTGTGCGTAAGGGGCGCGTCGCGTCTCACATCACCCCACGCCGCTCGCCCCACAGGAGCCCCCATGCGCCACGACGCCCGCCCCGAGGTCACCGTCTTCTTCCACCACCCCACCTCCACCGTGACGGCGGTGGTGCGCGACCCCCACAGCGCCAAGGCCGCCGTCCTCGACTCCGTCCTCGACTTTGACTACGCCTCCGGGCGCACGAGCGCCGAGACCGCCGACCAGGTGGTGTCGTTTGTGCGCGAGCGCGGCCTCGAGGTCGAGTGGATCTTGGAGACGCACGCCCACGCCGACCACCTCTCCGCCGCCCCCTACCTGCAGCGCCAGCTCGGCGGCAAGATCGCCATCGGCGAGCACATCCAGCGCGTGCAGGGCGTGTTTGGGGAGCTCTTTGGGGAGGGGGAGTCTTTTCGGCGCGACGGCTCGCAGTTTGATGTGCTCTTTGGGGACGGCGACACCTTTACGATCGGCGCCCTCGAGGCGCAGGTGCTGCACACCCCCGGGCATACGCCCGCCTGCGTGAGCTACCACATAGGCGACGCGCTGTTCGTGGGCGACACGCTCTTTATGCCCGACTACGGCACCGCGCGCTGCGATTTCCCCGGTGGCTCCGCTGAGACGCTCTACGAATCCGCGCAACGCCTGCTCGCCTTCCCCCCCGAGACGCGGATGTTCGTGGGGCACGACTACCTGCCCAAGGGGCGCGAGCAGCTCGCGTGGGAGACCACGGTGGGCGCGCAGCGCGCGGGCAACATGCACGTGGGCGCGGGGCGCGGCAAGGAGGAGTTCGCGCGAATGCGCGCGGCGCGCGACGCCACCCTCGGCGCCCCGCGGTTGCTCTTGCCGTCGATTCAGGTCAACATCCGCGCAGGCCACATGCCCGAGCCCAACGCCGCCGGGCAGGTGTTCTTGCGGGTGCCC
>VGTA01000239.1 GCA_016874875.1 Deltaproteobacteria bacterium
GCCCTCGTCGCCCCCCCCGCCCCCGCCGCCCCCGCCGCGCGCGCCCTCGCGCCAGAGCTCGCCGCGCGCGGCGTGCGGGTGGAGCCGGCGGTGGGCGCGGGGGGGGAGCGCGTGTGGCCCTTGCCGTTCGGGGAGCGCCTCTCGCTGCGCGCGGCGCGCTATGGCGGCGAGGGGCTGCCGAGCGCGCTGGTGCGCACGCCTGAGGGCGCCGAGGAGGCGCCGCTGTGGCTGGAGGTGACGCCGCGGGGACTCTCGCTCGTGGTGGGCGGGGCGGAGCGCGGGGCGGGGGGGGGCGCCGCGCTCACCCTCACCCCAGGGCAGCGCCTCCCGTGGCGCGGCGGGCACCTCGAGCTCAGCACGCCCCTCCTCGCCTCCCCCTCAGAACCCCGTGAAGTTGATCCCCTTGATCACGGGCTTCTTGGACTCCTCGCGCTTCCCCGCTGGGCCCTTGGGCTTCTTCTTGCTCTCGTCCTCGGCGCGCTTGCGGTCCTCCTCGGCGCGCTGGGCGGCCAGGGTGGCCTCTAGCTGCGCGCGCTTGGCCGCCTCCGCCGCCTCGCGCGCCGCCTTGAGCTCCGCCTGCAGCCGCGCCTCCGCCGCCGCCATCTCCGCCTGCACGCGGCGGAGCTCCGCCACGCGCTCGCGCTCGATCCGCTCGCGCTCTAGGCGCTCGGCCTCGAGGCGCGCGTGCACAAAGAAGGCCGCGGCGGCCACCGTCGCCACGAGCGCCGCCACCCCGCCCCACACTAGGCGCGGGTCGCGGCGAGGGGGCGGCGGCGCCACCCGCCCCGCCGCCGCCGCCTGCAGCTGCGCCACCACCTGCGGCACCGGCTTGGGGCGCAGCTCCTCGGGCAGCTCCACGCGCTCCCCGCGCGCCAGCGCCGCCTCGTACTCTAGGCGCAGCACCTTGAGGCGGCGCTCCTCCTCCGCCGCCTGCCGCCGCGCCTCCTCGGCGCGCATGCGCACCTCGATCTCCTGCGCCTGCTCGTGCGCGAGCGACCGCTCGCGCGCCTCCTTGACGGCGCGCTCGAGCTCGAGCGTCTGGACGCGGCGCTGCTCCTCGCGCTCGGCGTCGCGCGACACGGTCTCGTGGATGTCGGCGAGCGCCTTGCTCAGCTCGAGGTTGAGCGTGGCCGTGGCGCGCCGCGCCGGCTGCCCCGCCGCCGGCGCCGCCTCGGCGGGCTTGGGGGGCTTGGCGGCCTCGGCGGCGGCTTTTTGGCTCGCGATGTCTTTAATCTCGTCGAGGAGCGAGAGGGAGCGGGTGCGATTCTCCACGGTGGTCTCCTTAGCGGTGTGAGCTATCTTGGCGCGCGCGGCGCCGCGGGTCAAGGGGGGCGGACTCCGAGGGGGCGCGGGCGACCTCTAGGCGTGACGCTCAACGCTCGTCTTCGTCAAAGGGGTTGTCTTTTCCTCTAAAGACGAGTCGGATCGGCGTCCCGTCGAGCTCAAAGTGCTCGCGGAACTGGTTGATCAAGAAGCGCTGGTAGCTGAAGTGCACGCCCTCGGGGTGGTTGCAGTGAAACACGAGCGTGGGGGGCGCCGTGCGCGCCTGGGTCACATAATAGAGGCGGACGCGCTTGTTTTGGTACGAGGGCGGGTGGTGGCGGTGCGTCACGTCGTCGAGCCAGCGGTTGAGCGGCGCGGTGCTGCGGCGGAACATGTGGTTCTCGCGCACGCGCTTGACCAGCTCTAGGAGCTTGTGCACGCGCTGGCCCGTGAGGCCCGACGTGAACAGCACGGGCGCGTAGGTGGCGAAGGGGAGCGCCACCTCGAGCTGCTTGCGGTAGAGGTCCATCGTCTTGTCGTCCTTGTCGGGGACGGCGTCCCACTTGTTGACGAGGAGGATGAGCCCGCGCCCCTTCTCGTGGGTGATGCCGATGATCTTGGCGTCTTGGTCGGTGACGCCCTCGGTGGCGTCGATCATCACCACCGCCACGTGGCAGCGCTCCACGGCGCGCAGGGTGCGCATCACGCTGAAGCCCTCGCTGCTGATGCGGTCGATCTTGCTCTTGCGGCGCAGCCCCGCCGTGTCGATCAGCACAAACCGCTGCCCGTCCACCACCAGCGGCGCGTCGATGGCGTCGCGGGTGGTGCCGGCCACCGAGTCCACGATCATCCGCTCCTCGCCGAGGAGGCGGTTGACCATGGTGGATTTGCCCACGTTGGGGCGCCCGAGCAGCGCCACGCGAATCTCGCGCTCATCATCGGGCTCCTCCTCGGGCTCGTCCCAGCTGAGGCCGAGCAGCGCCATGATCTGCTCGAGCAGCTCGCTCACCCCGCGCCCGTGCTCGGCGGAGATGGGCGCGAGGTGCTCAAAGCCGAGGGCGGCGAACTCGTAGGAGTCGGCGTCCTGCTTGGGGCCGTCGGTCTTGTTGACGGCGCAGATCACCGGGCGCCGCGAGGCGCGCAGGATGTGCGCCACCTCGGTGTCGTCGGGGGTGAGGCCGGCGCGCCCGTCCACCACAAAGACCACCAGGTCGGCCTCCTCGATGGCGGCCATCGCCTGCGCGCGCATCTGCGCCACCACCGGCGAATCGGTCTTGGACTCAAAGCCCCCCGTGTCCACCACGTCAAAGGTGGGCCCGTCCCAGTTGGCCTCGCCGTAGTGGCGGTCGCGCGTCACGCCGGGCACGTCGAGGACGATGGCCTTCTTGGCGCCGACGACGCGGTTAAAGAGGGTAGATTTGCCCACGTTGGGGCGCCCCACGATCGCGACGAGCTTGCGTTCTCTCTGCATCTCACACCTCCCGCCGCTCAGCGGCGCTCCTCGTATCCGAGCTTCTTCATGGCGCGCTCGGAGCGGGTCCAGCGGGGCTCGACGCGCACAAAGAGCCGCAGGTGGACCCGCGTGTTGAGCAGGCGCTCTAGGTGCTGTCGCGCCTGCGTGCCGATCTCCTTGAGCTGCGCGCCGCCCTTGCCGATCACGATGCCCTTCTGGGAGTCGCGCTCCACGTGGATCGTCGCCTCGATGGTCGTCCCGCGCTCCCCGAGGTCGCGCCAGGTGTCGATGGTGACGGCGGTGGAGTAGGGCACCTCTTGGTCGAGGCGCCGGAAGAGCTTCTCGCGCACGATCTCGGCGGCGAAAAAGCGCTCGGGGAGGTCGGTGATGTGGTCCTCGGGGTAGAGGGCGGGGCCCTCGGGCAGCGCCGCCGAGAGCGCGCGCAGCAGCCCCTCCACGCCGTCGCCCTTGAGGCCGCTGATGGGCACCACCTGCTCAAAGGGGTAGGAGTCCTTGTAGGCGTCCATGATGGGGAGCAGGTGCTCGCGCGGCAGGCGGTCGATCTTGTTGATGATCAGGAACACGCGCTTCTCGTGGGCGCGCAGGGTCTCGAGGGCGCGCAGCGTGATCTGCGAGACGCCCACCTGCATATCGGGGCCCACGCCCGCCTCCACGATGAGCGCGATCAGGTCGCTGTCGCCCACCGCCTCGTGCGCCACGATGTCCATGTAGCGGTTGAGGGCGCTCTTGCCGTCGTGGAGGCCCGGCGTGTCGATCAAGATGAGCTGCGAGTTGGGGCGCGTCAGCACGCCGGGGATGCGGTTGCGCGTGGTCTGCGGGCGCGCCGAGGTGATGGCGATGCGCTCGCCGATCAGGCGGTTGAGGAGCGTGGATTTGCCCACGTTGGGCGCGCCGAGCAGGGTGATGAAGCCGCAGCGGTGGGGGCCGGCGGGCTCTTCGCCGAGGGGCTCTCCGCTGAGCGGGGCGGGCGGCGGGGCGTCTTGGGGCTCGTCGTGCTCGTGCTCGTGCTCGTGCTCGTGTGAAGCTTGGGGATTTTTCGTCTTGATCATCTCTAGCACTCCGCTGAGATCTGTTTAGTGTGTGTGCGCAGCGAGGCTATAGGCGCTCTAGGTCCACAAAGCAAGCCTGAGCGTCCTCCGTTACGGCGCACGCCTGTTCTACACGACTGCTTCTACACGCCTGCCTTCGAGCTCCAGATTCTCTACTTGGGTTCTTCTAAGCGCTTAGTTTATAACTCAGGCCCGCGCCGCGCGCGGGAACACTCCACGGAGCCACATGATGACGCACCGCCCCCCCTCGACCGCTCTCCGCGCCTGCTGGGCGCTGCTCGCGCCCCTTGCGTCTCTCGCGCCTCTCGCGCCTCTCGCGCCTCTCTTGTGGGGCGCTGAGGCGCGGGCGCAGGCGGGCATGATCTCGCTCGGGGCGCTCTCCCCCACCAGCATCGGGCAGGGGCAGCGGGCGGATTTTACGCTCTTTGGCAGCAACCTCCGCGACGGCATGACCGTCACCATCTCGGGGGACGGGGTCACGGCGGGGACGGTCACCTTCCGCCCCTCGATAGACGCTAATGGCCAGAGTCTGACCTTCTCGCTCACGGCGGCGGCGGGGGCGGCGCTCGGGCAGCGTAACATCACGGTGCAGGACGGGGCGGGGGGGGCGTCGATCACGAAGTATGTGGCGCTCAATGTCACGTCCGGCGGGGGCACGCCGCCGAGCGACCCGATGGGCGGGGCGATGGGCGGGGCGATGGGCGGGGCGATGGGCGACCCCACCAACCCGCAGGATCCGCGCTACGCCAACCTCCCGCCGCGCGAGGCGGGGCGCGTCAACGTCATTACGCGCGCTAGCCCCCGCGTGGGCGAGACGGGCGGGCAGGTCAACCTGTGGCTCGAGGGGCGCGAGTTCACGGAGGGCATGGAGGTGAAGTTCAGCACCCCCCTCATCGAGCAGGCCTACGCCAACAACGCGCCGATTCCCATGCAGATCGTCCGCAACACCAGCGACACCGACGGCAACCTCGACGGCGTGGTGTACTACGCGCGCATCGCCCCGCAGGCGCAGCTCGGCCCCGTGAGCATCACCGTCACCAACCCCGCCAACGGCTCAAGCTACACCCTCGAGGGCGGCTTTCAGATCGTGGCGCGCGGCGAGGGACTCAACATCAACACGCAGGGCAGCGACGACATCAGCGCCATCTCCGGCGCCTCCCCGCTCGCCGTCGCCACGGGGCGCACCACGGCGGTGTGGGTGTGGGGGGAGGGCTTTAACGTGGGCTCCACCATCTCGTTCAACAACCCCGGCATCAGCCTCGTGAGCCCCTCGCGCCCCGTGATCAGCAGCCAGAACTACCCCGGCTCCGATGGCTTTCAGAACTTCCTCAGCGTCGCCCCCAACGCCCCCACGGGCCCCGTGGAGGTGACCATCACCAACCCCAACGGCACCACGCGCAGCGCAGAGGTCTTCAACGTCGTCAGCGTCGCCGCCCCTGGCCTCCCCGCCAACCCCTCCGCGCCGCCCCCCCAGCCCACCGACGTCAACTGCGTGCCCGACGCCACCGTCTCGCTCGCCTACCTCGGCGCCCTCACCCCCAACGTGCTCTCGCGCGGCGAGACGGCGCAGGTGTCGCTGCTCGGCTCGGGGTTCACCTGCGCCTCCACGATCGTGCTGCCCACCGGCGTCAACATCCTCACCCCCCCCGCCTTCCTCCCCGACCCCGTGGTCCCCAGCCTCCAGACCCTCAACTTCACCGTCTCGGTGACGCGCGCGGCGCCCTTGGGGTCGCAGACGATCTCGGTGCTCAACCCCAACGGCAGCAACAAGAGCACCCCCAACGCCTTCACCATCATCGACGACGGCGCCTCCTCGTCGGGGGCGGCGTGCGCGGCGCCCCGCGCCCCCGCGGGCGCCCTCGCCCCCGCCGCCCCCGCCGCCCTCGCCGTCGCCGCCCTCCTCTTTGGTCTTGCGCGTCGCCGCCCGCGCGCCGCATGATGCCCTCCTCCACCCCTCCTCTCGCGAGTCGCTCGATGATCACCCCCCGCCCCCCCGCCTCGGCGCGCCGCGCCCCCCTCCCCCTGCGCGCCCTCCCCGCGCCGCCCGCCCTCAGGGCCCTCACCGCCCTCAGGGCGCTACCAGCCCTCACGGGGCTCGCGGCGCTCCTCGCGGCGTGTG
>VGTA01000240.1 GCA_016874875.1 Deltaproteobacteria bacterium
GAGGGCGCCCTTGAGGTCCCCCGCCGCGTGGAGGCGCTCCGCGCGGCGGGGGACCTCAAGGGCGCCCTCGACCTCGCGCGCCACGCCTTTGGCGCCGCCCCGCAGTCGCGCCCCGTGACGCGCGCCTACGGGTGGGCGCTCTACTCGTGCGTGCGCGCCGCCTGCGCGGAGCTCTCTGCGGCGCGCGGCGGTGGCGCGGCGGGGGCGGCGCGCGAGGCGGCGCTGGCGCGCCTGAGCCGCCTCGCCCGCGAGTACGCCGAGGCGCGCCTCCCGCGCCGCGACCTCTGCCTCAGCCTCACGCTCGCGCAGCTCGCCCGCCCCGCCACCCCCCCCCACGGCCTCCTCGCCCTCCTGCGCTGGACCACGCCCGCGGGGCTCCGCGACGAGGACCTCCTCCCCCGCGCGGCGCCCTCCCCCGCCCTCCTAGAGCGCCTCGCCCTGCGCGCCGCCCAGGCCGCGCTCGCCCTCGATGAGCAGGGCGCGGCGGGCGCGGCGGGCGCGGCGGGCGCGGCGGGCGCGGCGGGCGCGGCGGGCGCGGCGGGCGCGGCGGGCGCGGCGGGCGCGGCGGTGGGCGCCGCGGAGGCCGCCGCCCTCGCCCTCGCCTGGCTCCGCGACGCGCAGGCGCGCGCCGCCCCCCTCGCCGCCCCCGCCGCGCTCCTCGCGCTCCGCCCCGCCCTCCTGCGCCGCGCGGGGCGCCTCGACGAGGCCGCCACGGCGTGCGCCGCCGCCCTCCGCGGCGCCCCCCACGACGCGAGCGCGTGGCGCGAGTGGAGTCTCGTGGAGCGCGGGCGCGCCCCCGCCCTCAGCTTTTGGCTAGGCGCGCGGGCGGCGGACGAGGCGCTGCGGGCGGGGGTGGGGCTGCCGGAGGTGGTGCGCTGGTGCGAGGGGCTCGCGCCGCTCGGGCGGGCGGCGGGCCTCGGGGCCGAGGCGCTCGTCCTCGCCCGGTGGGCGGTGGAGCGCCGCGCGCGCGCCGGCGCGCCCCCCCACGACGACACGGTGTTCCTGTCGCGGGCGCTCAGCGCCGCCCTCGGCGCCGCCGCCCCCGTCCCCCTCGACGCCCTGGCGGCTCGCGCGCGCGCTCAGAGCGACGAGGCGCTCGCCGCCCTCCTGCTTTGACCGCGCGGGCGCGCGGAGCGCATGATAGGGTGCGTCTCTACATCGCCCAAGGAGGCAGAGCCACGATGGCCGCACGCCCACCCCTCTACCCCGCGCTCTCCCTGCACAAGAGCGTCGTCTACCCGCGCGAGATCGCCACGCTCCGCCTCGAGGCCGCCGCCAACCGCAGCGCCCTCTTCAGCCTCGACATCCCCGACGGCGTGGTGGCGCTCGTCTTTTACCCGCAGGCGCCGTCGAGCGCCGCGCCGGCGCCGGCGCCGGTGCCGGTGGCGGTGGAGGCGCGCGTCCTGAGCCACGTGGCGGGGGGGCGCGACCTCGAGGAGGTCACGGTGCAGGGCCTCCGCCGCATGCGCCTCGTGGACCTCATCGAGCACGGCGAGCGCCCCGAGGGCGAGCCCCTCGCCTACCCCTTTGACCGCGCGCAGCTCGAGCCCCTCGACCCCGAGGACCTCACGCAGGAGCACGTGGCGCTGCGCGCGCAGCTCCTCGGCCTCTACGAGCAGCTCACCAGGCTCTCGCCCTCCTTCCCCAAGGAGCGCCTCAGCCCCCTGCGCGTGTACCAGGACCAGCCCGAGTACATGCTCGACCTGCTGTGCCAAGCGGTGAAGCTCGACCGCAGCCAGGCCCTCTTGATGATGCGCGAGGAGCGCGCCCTGGCGCGCATGGAGCACGCGCTGGCGTGGATGCGCGGCGAGCAGGAGCGCGCGGAGGTGGCGGCGGAGGTGGAGCGGCGCACCAAGCTCGACATGGAGGAGTCGCGCAAGGAGTACTACCTGCGCCAGCAGCTCAAGACGATTCGCAAGGAGCTCGGCGAGGACGACCACAGCGCCGACGAGGCCGACCGCTACGGCGCGCTCCTCGACGCCCTCTCCCTCGACGACGACTCCACGCAGGAGGTCCGCCGCGAGCTCGAGCGCCTGCGCCACATCCAGCCGAGCTCGAGCGAGTTTCAGGTGATCAAGACCTTCCTCGACCGCTTTTTCGCCCTGCCGTGGGGCAAGGAGACGGAGGAGCGCATCGACCTGCCGCGCGTGCGCGCCGCCCTCGAGGAGGAGCACTTTGGGCTCGACCCGGTCAAGGAGCGCGTCTTGGAGTTCCTAGCGGTCCGCAAGCTCAACCCCGCGCACAAGGGCCCGATTCTGTGTTTCGCGGGGCCGCCGGGGGTGGGCAAGACGAGTCTCGGCAAGGCCATCGCGGAGGCGATCGGGCGCAAGTTCTTCCGCATCAGCGTGGGCGGCGTGCACGACGAGGCGGAGATTCGGGGCCACCGGCGCACCTACGTGGGGGCGATGCCGGGCAAGATCCTCAACGCCCTCGCCCGCGCCGGGACGCGGAATCCGCTGCTGATGCTCGACGAGATCGACAAGCTCGGCAGCGACCACCGCGGCGACCCGGCGGCGGCGCTCTTGGAGGTGCTCGACCCCGAGCAGAACGCCTCGTTCACCGACCACTACTTCAACGTGCCCTTTGACCTCTCAAGGGTGATGTTCGTGGTGACGGCCAACTACCTCCACGACATCCCCAAGCCCCTCCTCGACCGCCTCGAGATTCTCACCATCGAGGGCTACACGGAGACGGAGAAGGTCAACATCGCGCGCGGGCACCTGCTGCCCAAGATCACGCAGGACCACGGGCTCGCCGAGGCGCCGCCGGCCTTCGAGGAGGAGGCCCTGCGGGGGCTGATTCGGGGCTGGACGCGCGAGGCGGGGGTGCGCGGGCTGCAGCGCGCGCTGCAGAAGGTGTGCCGCAAGGTGGCGCGCGAGCGCGTGGAGGAGGGGCGCGCCGCGCCGCCGGTGGACCTCGCGGAGGTGGCGCGCTACCTCGGCCCCGCCAAGTTTGAGCGCGAGGAGGGGATCGGCGAGCGGGTGGTGGGCGCGGCCAACGGGCTGGCGTGGACGGCGTCGGGGGGGGAGGTGCTGGTGATCGAGGCGCTCAAGATGAAGGGGCACGGCAAGCTGGTGATCACCGGGAAGCTCGGGGAGGTGATGAAGGAGTCGGTGCAGGCCGCCTACTCGTTTATCCGCGCGAGCGCCGCGCGGCTGGGGGTGGAGCAGGAGGTCTTTGAGTCCTGTGACCTCCACGTGCACTTCCCGGCGGGGGCCGTGCCCAAGGACGGGCCGTCGGCGGGGGTGGCGGTGACGCTGGCGCTGGCGAGTCTGCTGTCGGGCCGCCCGGCGCGCTCCGACGTGGCGATGACGGGGGAGGTGACGCTGCGCGGCAAGGTGCTCGCGGTGGGCGGCGTCAAGGACAAGGCGCTGGCGGCCCACCGCGCGGGCATCGCCCACGTGGCGCTGCCCGCGCCCAACCTCAAGGACCTCGACGAGCTGCCCGACGAGGTGCGCGAGTCGGTGACGTTCCACCCGCTCACCCACGTGGACGAGCTGCTCAGCTTGGCGCTGGTGGGCGCCGCGCCCCCTCCCGCCTCCCCCGCCGAGGGTGTGTCCCCGTGAGCGCCCCCCCGAGCGCCCCCCCGAGCGCCCCCCCGAGCGCCCCCCCGAGCGCCCCCCCGAGCGCCCCTTGGCGCTGGCGCGAGGCGCCCGCCGCCCCCGACCGCCTCGCCCTCACCGGCGCCCTCACGCCTGACTGGTATCAGGGGCGCGGCGTCTTTGGGGGCGTGCAGGCCGCCGTCCTCCTCGACGCCATGGAGCGCCTCGCGGCGCGCCGCACCCCCGGCCGCCCCCCGCGCACCCTCACGGTCCGCTGCCTCGCCCCCGCCACGGAGGGGGCGGCGCGGGTGGAGGCGTGGGCGGAGAGCGCGGGGGGGCGCGTGACGCACCTGAGCGCCGCCCTGCGCCGGGCGGGCGGCGAGGGCGCGGGCGAGGGCGCGGGCGAGGGCGCGGGTGAGCGCGCGGGGGACCTGATCGCGCTGGCGAGCGCCACCTTCGCCCACGCCCGCGAGAGCGCCCTCGCCCACCCCGCCGAGCCCGCCCCCCCCGCCCCGCCCCCCGAGGAGGCGCGCGAGGTGCCGCCCGGCCTGCCGCTGATGCCGCGCTTCACGCAGCACCTCTCGTTCCGCTTCTGCCTCGGCGCCCCCCCCTACGCCCGCGCCGCCACCCCCGAGCTGGGCGGCTGGTGCGACCTGCGCCCCCCCCACAGCGCCGCGCCGCTCGACTTCCCCACCCTCGCGCTGCTGCTCGACTCGTGGGCCCCCGCCCACTTCGCCGCCCTCGCCGCGCCGCTCCCGGCGGCGTCGGTGGAGTTCTCGTACCACTTCCTGGTCACCGACCCCGCCGCCCTTGAGCGCCCGCTGCTGTTCCGGGGGCGCTCGCTGTCGGTGGTGGACGGCTACTCCGAGGAGCGCGGCTGGCTGTGGGACCGCGCCGGGCGCCCGGTGGCGGTGGCGCGGCAGCTGGTGGCGATCGGGTAGGGGGCGGGCGAGGCGACCCCCTCTGGGCGCCGTCGCGTCAAGGCGCGAGGCTCGGCAGGCCGCCGCGCGCGAGCAGGGCCGCCGCGCGGCGCGCCGCGCCCACGGGGAGGCTGAGCTCGCCCACGAGCGCCTCGCCGCCCTCGGGGGCGGGGCGGGCGCACAGGGCCACGGAGAGCCCCTCCTCGCCGCCGAGGTCCTCGGCGGTGGGCGCGGCGCCGCCGAGGCGCTCCACGGCGAGGGGGGCGAGGTAGAGGGCGAAGCCCATGCGCGGGCAGCGGGCGAGCAGGGGCTTGAGGTCCTCGCGCCCGAGCAGCCCGCCGGCGCCGCCGCGGGTCGCCTCGCGCCAGGCGCTGAGGCGGGCGTGGCTGCGCGGGCCAAAGCTGAGGAGGGTGGCGTTGGGGGCGTGGAGCAGCTCCGCCTCCTTGACCTGCGCGCGCCAGTCCATCAGCCGAGGCCCCGGCGCGCTCGACGGCGGCAGGCCGCCGACGGTGAGGCGCTCCACCGGCCGCCCGTCGATCTGCTCCGCCTCGCTCACGCTCAGCGCCGCCGCCCCCGCCTTTTTGCCCTCTGCCTCCGCCAGCGAGAGCCGCAGCACGCCCAGGAGCCCCCGCAGCCACGGCCGCCGCGCCCCCTCCTCGCCCCCCAGGGCGCCGTTGAGCTCGAGGGCGCCGTTGAGGGCGAGGGCGAGGGTGAGGTCGGGGGCGGGGGCGAGGGTGGCGAGGGCGGGGGGCAGCTCGGGGACGCGCGCGGCGAGCTCCTTGAGGCTCACGCCGTTGAGGCTGAGCGCCACAAAGCCCGTGGCGTTGGCCTGCAGCGCCCCGAGCGCGTCGGCGGGGGCGAAAAAGCGGGGGGCGGCGAGGGCGGCGAGGGGGCCCCGCAGCGGCGCGGCGACCTCGAGGGCCAGGCGCCCGGCGGCGGCGCTGAGCGTGAGACTCAGCTCCTCGCCCTCAAACAGCTCGTCGAGGGCGGGGTCGCTCAGGCGCAGGGCGCCGCCGAGGCGCGCGTCGAGGGCGGCGCGGTGGGGCTTGAGCTGCCGGAGCAGCAGGCGCGCGCTCACGTGGGGCGAGAGCGGGCGCGCCGCGGCGGCGAGGAGCGCGTCGGCGGCGCGCGCGTAGAGGTCCTCGTCGTTGGACAGCACCAGCCACCGCCCGCGCACGTGCAGGAGCCCCTCCAGCTGCGCGCTGAGCGGCTTATACACCCCAGGGCGCCCCTCCACCGGGCTCCAGAGCGCGGGGCTGAGGACGCCGGGGCTGAGCGCGCCCCCCTCCACGGCCAGCGGCGTGAGCTTGAGGGC
This sequence comes from Deltaproteobacteria bacterium, assembly GCA_016874875.1. Taxonomy (GTDB): domain Bacteria; phylum Myxococcota_A; class Bradymonadia; order UBA7976; family VGTA01; genus VGTA01. The sequence continues at coordinate 5,778 of VGTA01000240.1, forward strand.
GGCCAGGGCGCGCCAGGGGGCGCTCGGGGCGGGGCGGGGCGGGGTCTTGTAGATGAGGTCGCCGTTGGGGGCGCGCACCTCCTTGGGGGGCGGGG